>CAKSWL010000007.1 GCA_934511335.1 uncultured Cloacibacillus sp.
CCCTTTGAAGTGGGAGATGACCACGTAGTAATCATAGTTCTTGAAGTGCGAGCCGACGAGATTCTCCTTGAAATACTTGCCGTTCTTCACCGGCAGTCCGATCGAACCCTCGGCGTCCTGAATATCCACCTTTGCGATCGCGGTGAAGCCATGCTCGCGCGCCACCTCCATGTGCGAGGCCGTCGCGGCGCGCGCGCCGTTATAGGCCGTATTGCACTCGACGATCGTGCCTTTCACCGACTGCACGAGACCTTTTATGAGGTCGGGAGAGAGAAAATTATGGCCGCCCCGCTCTCCCGTGCTGATTTTGACCGCCACATTTTTGCCGACGGCCTTGCTCCCCAGCGCGTCATAGACGGCCGCCAGCCCCACGGGGCTGATATCCCTTGTAAAATAGACGGCGGAAACGCCCTCCGCCGCCGCTAAGGCCGCGCCGCTCAGAGATACGAGCAAAAGCGTAAGCGCAAAACCCATAAATTTTTTAAATCCGCTGTTCATGAAAAAACCTCCCCTTTAGTTTGATGCAGCCCCATCCTAGTACTTAAAGTCCACTCTAAGTCAAGAAGTTTTTCCGAAGGACGCCGGAAAATCAGGCAGGAGGCCTCTCTCATGATGATTTTTGCCGTGCACGGCGAATAAATATACCAAAGAAGCGGCTCCTTCGCGCGGAGCGCGTGGCAGAATGCGGCAAAAACGGCACAGATTGCAGCCGGCGCCGCTTCTATGCCGCCGCGGGAAATTAATCAACTTCAGAGTATGCAGCTTACGAGTTTGCTGATTTTTAAGGGGAGTGTGAACATTGTTTATCGGCGGATTTAAGAAGAACTTGCGAAGTCGTCGGCCATGCTGAACGCGGCAGGTTTGAGTTCGCCGTCGTCTGCGGACGCAGGCGCGTCGGCAAGAGTACGCTGACCCGCGCGCCCTGCTGCGGGAGGCGCGCTTTTACTTCGCCGCGCGCGAAACATCATGCGCCGCCGCCGCGAGGGCGGGAGGCGGTGCAAGCAGCGCCATCTGCCCGACGAGTATCTCTTTTCTTCTTTCGAAGGCGCTCTCCCCCAGCTGGTAAAGCCGCACATATTCTACAAGGATATCGATCGGGATGCCGGCGCTCCTCATATTTTTGATAAACTCTATCCAGCGGCAATCCGCCTCGTCATACTGGCGAAGCCCCGTGCGGCTGCGCGTCACGCGCGGGATCAGCACCACCTTTTCGTAGTAGCGGAGGGTGTCTATGGAGAGCCCCAGCCTTTTGCTTACCTCTGTGATATACATTTTCCGTCACCTCCGTTCAAGGTTACATATTAGAGCCAGCTCCATGTCAATCGCAAAAATCTTCCGCCCTTCGCCCGCTTGCCTTGGAGCGGACTCCAGCGTTTATAATCCCCTCAGACATTCAATTTAGGGGGAGGGACACCGCATGAAAATAAAGTTTTTTCATTTTACCGCTTTCACCGCCGTCCTGCTGGCAGTCACAACGATCACGCTCAACAGGGACGGGCGGTTGCTGGGGGCGTCCTACGGCGAAAAAGAGCGGGAAGAGGCGCGGACGGAGTGGCTGGCGGAAGACGGTTCCCGCGTGATTTCCACCGGAGAACTGGCAAAGGATATTCTGGGCTTCGGCGGCAACGTCCCGTTGCATATTTATTTAAAAGAGGGGCGCGTCGCGCGCGTCGAGGCTAAGGACAACTACGAGACGCCGCTCTTTTTCACGCAGGTGGAGGCGCGGATTCTCCCCGCCTGGAACGGCCTGACCGCGGAGGAGGCGCTGGCGAAGGAGGTCGCGGCGGTGAGCGGCGCGACGATCTCTTCGCGGGCTGTGATCGGCAGCTTCCGGCGCGGCATGGAATACGCGCGGGGCACGTCGGCCTCACCGGCGCCTCGGCAAGCGCCGCCCGGCCCGCGCACGCCGGCGGCGCTTGCCGTGGCCCTCTGCGGGCTGCTTATGCCGTTTTTTGTAAAATCACCGCGCTACCGCCCCCTTCAGCTGCTGGCCAACACCGCCGTCCTCGGCTTTTGGAGCGGGACCTTCATCTCTCTCTCGCTGCTGACGAACCTCGCCGCGAACGGCTGGCAGGTGCAGAACATTGCGGCGGCGCTGCCGCTTCTATTAGCCGCCTTCGTCATGCCCTTCTTCGGGCGAAAGGGACATTACTGTTCGTGGATATGCCCGCTGGGCTCGCTGCAGGAGCTGCTGGGCAAGGCCGTTTCCTATAAAATCAAGCTCTCCGCCGCCGCGGCAAAACGGCTCGGATATTTCCGGGAGGCGATATGGCTGGCGATGATGACGCTGATGTGGCTCGGCGTCGGCTTTGAACTGATGGATCATGAGCTCTTCTCCGCCTTTCTCTTCCGCCGCGCCGCCGTGCCGGTGCTGATACTGGCGGCGCTTTTTCTCGCGCTCTCGCTCGTCACGCCGCGGCCCTATTGCCGTTTCCTCTGCCCCACCGGCACGCTGATCAAGTTCGCGCAGGGGGACTGCGCCGCCGCGGCCGCGCTGGGGCCCCTCGGCCTGCCGCTCGCCGCCGCCTTCGCCGCCTCGTCGCTGTGGGCCATCGTCAGCGCCTGCGTCTAAGCGGCGAGTCAGTCTTGAAAATAGTTACATTAGGTATACTGTAGGCTTCAAAGAAATGGACGCCGCCATAAAGAATTGGAGCCGGGCGCGGGGCTATTTCTGCCTCCAACACCCTGAAAATCGCAGAGTTTATGAAACAATAACAATTTCAATTAAAGAAGCCTCTTACTTTTCTCGACAGACTCAAAGTTTACCCACCAATCTCCTTACAGGGCATGTCCGCCCGATACTTTTATCACTTGTCCTGTAAGCATTTTTGCCTGTTCGCTCGCTAAAAAGAGAATTGTATCTGCAATATCTTCCGGCTGAATCAATGCTCCCATTGGTATTAATGCAACAACATCTTTTTCAAAATCATCGCTGATCCAGCCTGTCTGAGTTGGGCCAGGGGCAACGCAGTTTACAGTAATACCGTACTTAGCTACTTCAAGTGCGATACTTCGTGTAAGAGCTTCCAAAGTTGCTTTGCTTGCTCCATAGGTGATCTGACCTGCGAAAACCTGTGCTGCATATGTAGAAATATTGATGATTCTTCCATAATCGCTACGGGAATTGATAAATTCTCTCGTCATCGTAATGCCGCCCCTGACATTTACTGCAAACGTATCGTCTATTACCTGCCGTGTAATTTTTTCAATGGCGTCTAAACCATTCTCGTCATCCGCTGCTGCATTATTGACCAAAACATCAACACGTCCGAAGCGCTCGATCGCCGCGCGGCAGATGCCCTTTACTGCATCCTCATCGGAAATATCACTTTCCAAAACAATGTAATCGGCGCCAATTGTATTGAGCTTTATCTCCGAAGCGCCGGCTTCCAGGCGCCTCGGCGGCGCCTTTATCTGGCTCTCGGCGGCGACGCTGAGCCTCGCGGGATTTTTCCGGCTCTGGAAGCAGTTTCCGCGGCCGCCGCGGCGGGCTCTTCGCCGGGCTGCGCCAACCTCTGGGGCTGCTTTGACGGCGCGGAGTTCGTCTCGCAGTTCGCCGTCCGCCCGCTGGAGATAAACATCCGCGACGTGCAGCTGCCCTAAAATATCGAAGTGCGGGGCTATGTCCGGCGCTTCGTCTCCGCGACGGGGAGCGTGATCACGGCGCAGAGGCCGCCCTGCTGACGGTTTTTCAGGACGAGCGAACCGTCGTTGAGCAGCACCATATTGCGGGCGATCGCCAATCCTAGTCCTGTTCCGCCCGATTCGCGATTGCGCGATCCCTCCAGACGATAGTATGGCTCAAAGACC
Organism: uncultured Cloacibacillus sp.; assembly: GCA_934511335.1. Lineage (GTDB taxonomy): Bacteria > Synergistota > Synergistia > Synergistales > Synergistaceae > Cloacibacillus. The sequence continues at coordinate 3,811 of CAKSWL010000007.1, forward strand.
TTTTCCAGCAGCTCGTCGGGAATCCCGGGGCCGTCGTCCTCAACTTTGATAATGACGTCCGCCTCCTCCCGCGCCACGGAAATTACCGCGCCGCCGGCATATTTGACGGCGTTCGTCAGAAGATTCTCAAGGCTGCGCTTAAGGCAGATGGGGCGCGCGCAGACAAGCAGCGGGGCGTCGGACTCCGGCATGGAGCCTAGACGGATATCTCCCTCCGCCCCCTCCATATCGTCGGCGACGCTCTCCACGAAAGCAACGACGTCCATCGGCACGGCCTTCTCCGAGGTATGCAGGCTCCGCGCGAGTTCAAGCCCCTGCTCGATTATCGAACGGATCTCTTCGAGGTTGGCGGCGAATTTCTCCCGCAGCTCTCCGGGCTCGATCTTGTCGAGCCGCAGCTGGATGCGCGCGAGCGGCGTGCGCAGGTCATGGCCCATCGCCTCGAGCATGCCGTTTCTCTCGTTGAGGCTGTCGCAGATGCGCGCGCGCATCCGGTTGAACGACTGCGCCGCCTCGCGGATTTCGCGGCTGCCGCACTCTTCCAAGGGACGGGCCGCCTCCGGATTACGCCCGAAACGATCTGCCTCCTGCGCGAGGCGCTCTATCGGCCTCGTCGCACAGCGGACTAAGATGATGACTATGAGCGAAAATATCAGCGATTCCAGCAAAACGAATATCCGCTGCCGCCATATCAGCCGTTCGTCCGTGATCGAGAGCGGCTGCGTCAGCTCCAGCCACTCCCCGCCCTCCATTTTTATCACCACCTGCATCGTGGGAAAAATGTACCCCGCAAAGGCGGGATCGAAAGCTTCCGGCGAGTCCGCGCGCAGCATCCGCGTCCTGATGTCGGGCATCTCCGCGCCCGCCGCGCCAAGAGCCGCGATAATCGCCTTTTTCATTTCTACGGCCTTATGATAATCCTCGCTGTGCCAACCAGGCGCCGGGACCATGCGAAAACGGAACGGCTTGCGAAAAGTACCGCGCGAAGCGTCGAGCCTTTCAAGATACTCGCGGCGCTGCTGAGCGTCCATCGTATCCATAGCCTGATAGACCGAGGCGATGTAATCGCGCCCTATACCCAGCACCTCCCTTATATAGGAATGCTGTACGGAACAGATGGCGTAGAAGTTGATAAATTGGTTCGCGGCGGCTCCCAACACCAGGATCAGCAGGATCAAGCCAAAGAGCGAATCAGGCTTCAGCGCCCTGCAAAACCGTTTCATCAGACCCTCTCCCTGCGGACGGGGGCGGCGAGCATATAGCCGTCGCCGCGCATCGTCCGGATGAGGCCGGGGCCGCCACCTTTGTCCCTGAGCTTCGCGCGCAGGCGGCTCACCTGCGCGTCGATGCTGCGGTCGTAGATGTTGAGGCTGCGCTCCGCAAGATAATCCATGATCATATCGCGCGTCACCACCTGCTGCGGATGGCTGAGCAGCAGCATCAGCAGGCGAAATTCCGCCGCCGAGAGCGGCACGACGACGCCCTCTTCGTCTATGAGGTGGCGCGCCATGACGTTGAGCTTCCAGCCGCCGAAAGCAAGCACGCTATCCGCCCCCTCCGCTCCCGGAGCCTCGATGCCGCGCGCTCCGCCCGAAAGCGACGAGCGGCGCAGCAGCGCGCGTATCCTCGCGATCAGCTCCCGCGCGTGAAAAGGTTTGCAGAGATAATCGTCGCCGCCGATCTCCAAGCCGACGACCTTGTCGGTAGTATCCTTCAGCGCCGTCAGGAAGATTATCGGGACGGCGCACCAGGGAGTGCCGGGGGCGCGAAGCCGGCGGCATAGCGAAAGCCCGTCCTCTCCCGGCATCATGATGTCCAGCAGGATCAGGTCGAAGGACTCCCGCTCGAGGGCAGAGAAGAGCTCCGCGCCGTTCTTCGCCGCCTGCGAGTAATAGCCATAGGCAGAGAGAGTCTCCGCGATCAGTTCGCGCAGCTCACGGTCGTCGTCTACTATCAAAATCTTTGTCTGTTTTGCCGCCATCGCCGCCGCCTCCGGTCATTTACCTATTTATATCGATTCTATTTTAATACGCGGCGCGCCAATAATCCAACGACATAATCTGACAAAAGCGTAAGGTTCCGTAAAAGAGGGAAAGATTACGTCGGCCTCGTGTCAAACCCTCGTAAGGTTGGCGCGGTAAAGTATGCGCCATCAGGGACGCTGAAAAACTCTGTCGGCAAACTGCCGGCATGAAATGGAGGGGATAGGATGTACACTGTAAAGCAGGTTTCTGAAATTACCGGAATTTCAAGCTTTACGCTCAGGTTTTACGATAAAGAGGGACTTTTCCCGCACCTTGACAGAGACGAGCAAAACAGGCGTCTCTTCTCCGATTCGGATCTCCGCAGTATCAGGACGATACAGGACCTTCGGGAGATGGGCTTTTCGATCGCCCAGATACGCGGCTATCTGGGGGCCGAGGAAAAGAGCGACGGCAAAGTAAGACACAAGATCATCATGGAGCAGATGGACCGCCTCAAATCCGAGCTCGCCGCCGTCGTGCGTCAGATAAAACTGCTCCAGTCAAAGGCGGAGTATTACGAAAGCGCTGTGAACGGATATCCCGCGCACCGCTGACCGGCGCCTTCGCGTGAAATAAGCGCTACAGCCAGAATAGCGCCGCAAACAATAAAATAATTCAGAGGGATGAACGATGGCTATTCCGGCAAAAATATATCCGCGCACCGGCGACAGACGGCCTATGATGTATCACGGAAAGAGCGGCGAAAAGAAGACGGCGCTTGCGAAGAGGCTCCAGAAGGCCGCGCGGGAGGCGCTCTGCGTAGATAAGATGGTAATCTCCGTATCGGTAGAAGAGGTCGCCGAAGAGGGCGGGATGAGAACTTCCGAAAAAAATATAGACAAAGAGAGGAGCTTCGTCAACGCGGGGTTTAAGAACCCCGCCGCAGACCACAGCAACCGCGCCGGCTGGAAAAATACTCCGGCGGCGCGGCCGTCGTTTTATTCGCGGGAAGCCTGCGGCTTTAGAAATATCACTTCGCAGAGCGGCCCCCTCGCCCCCGTAACCGTGACGGACAAAACCACTACTCAGCGGCCTCGAACATCTTCGCCGCCTCTTTGAGGCGGTCAATGACCTTTATGTGCTGCGGGCAGGCTCGTTCGCACTGTCCGCACGCCACGCAGTCGGAGGCCTTGGAGCGCGTTTTGGTGATGTTTTTGTAGTAGACGCTCTGGGTGGAGAAGATTCCCTCCTTCGACTGTTTTTCGGCGTTGTAAAGCGCGAAAAATTCCGGGATCGGGATCCCCGCGGGGCAGCCTTCGACGCAGTAGCGGCAGGCGGTGCACTGTATCGCCTTGGAGTCGGAGATGATCTTCTTCGCGCCGGCCAGTACCGCCTCTTCCGCAGGCGAGAGCGGCCGGAAGTCAGCCATGTAGCCGACGTTGTCCAGAAGCTGGTCCAGGTTGGACATACCGCTGAGCACCACCATCACGCCGTCGAGGCTTGCCGCGAAGCGCACCGCCCAGGAGGCGGCGGACATCTTGGGGTTGTAGCTCCGAAACGCCTCTTTCGCGCTTTCGGGGATCTCGGCCAGCGAACCGCCCTTTACCGGCTCCATCACCACGACCGGCTTGCCGTGCCGGCGCGCCGTCACATAACATTTGCGCGACTGGATGCTCTCATTGTCCCAGTCAAGATAGTTGAGCTGGAGCTGGACGAAATCCGCCTCGGGATGCTCCGTGAGCACACGTTCCAGCAGTGCGGCGTCGTCGTGGTAGGAAAAGCCGATGTGCCTTATCAGCCCCCGCCCCTTCATTTTCTCGATAAAAGCGAAGCTGCCGAACATCACCGCCCTCTCATAGCTCTGGACGTTGACGTTGTGCAGGAGGTAGTAGTCAAAGTAATCGACGCCGCACTTTTTGAGCTGTTCATCGAAGATCCGTTCCTTGTCGCCCTCCTTTTCAAGGAACATCAGCGGCAGCTTAGTCGCCACCGTGAAGGTTTCGCGCGGATGGCGCTCCACAAGCACCTCGCGCAGCACGGATTCGCTTGTATGCTCGTGGTACATATAGGCCGTGTCGAAGTAGGTGAACCCCCTCTCAAGAAAAGCGTCCACCATTTTTTTCAGCATCTCTTTGTCGATGCTCTTTACGTCGTCCCCGTCGGCCAGCGGGAGGCGCATGAAGCCGAATCCAAGTTTCTTCATTTCACTGCTCCTTCAACAAGAAGATTTAGACTCTCGCAACATGAAGGGAACGCCGCGTCGTCAGCCGCGGGCGTCCCTTCCGGCATCATTTTACTTGAGGATCCCGATCTCTTTCAGCCAGTTCTCGATGTCGCCCTGCGCGCTTTTCACGCTGCCGCCGCGGATAGCCGTCGGGTAGAGGATCGTCGACTTCGGGCAGAGCCGCTTTAAGTCGCCGCCGCTGCGTCCCACGCCGCTTCCCTCATGCGTCACGATCTGCGCGAGTTTCTTGCCGGAGAGGTCGTTCGCCTCCAGCAGCGTCATTACGGGCGTGGGCATCGTTCCCCACCAGTTCGGGTGGGCGATGATCACCGTATCATACGCGGCGAGGTTTGGAAGCTTCGCGGTCTTCAGCGCGGGGCGCGCGCCGGCGTCGAGCTCCTTTTTCGCCTGTTCCGTGGTCGCGCGATATTCTTTTGGATAGGCGTTCGCCGGCTCGACTTCAAAGAGGTCGCCTCCCGTCAGACGCTGTATCTGGTTCGCCGCCTCACGCGTATTGCCGCCCCATGAATAGAAGACGATCAGAGGCTTCTCTCCCGCCAGCGCGGAAGCCGCCTCGCCGTATGCCGCAAAACCAAAGAGCGCCGCCATTACCAGAACCATTGTAAATGATGTTTTCATAATCATTCTTTTCCTCCCGAATTTTTTGTGATAAAAAATATCCTTTCATCTGTAAACATGGTATAAGCCTCTACGCTGTGGAAGAGCGCGTCAAACCCCTGATAGGCCGTGAGCTGCGGCGGCACGGAGGTCATCAGCTCCGGATCGACGATCGCCAGCGCGGGAAAGAGGCTCTCGTCAAGGATCTCGCTCTTCTCATGCATCTCTTCGTTCGTGATGATGCCGCCGTGGTCCGTCTCAGAGACGGTGCCCGCCGTCGTCGTGACCGCCACGACCGGCAGCGGCCTGTTTTGTGAGCGGGCGTCCCTTGCCGCCGCCCGAGCCGATGTAATCCCAGAGGTCGCCCTCGTTCACCGCCGCCGCGGCTCCCTCAATCACGGTGGAACGCAGCGCATCTGCCTCTACCCTGTCAAAGAGCGCCCATTCCACGCCAGCGAGCTTCAGCTCATTCTCTACCCGCGCAAGATATCCGTTGGCCTTCGTCGACTTTCCGTTGGAGACGGCGAGCAGCGCCCTCTTGCCGGGCAGGCGCTGTTCGTGCAGTTTTCCCAGCATTCCCGCCCCGAAGAGCGTCTTTGTCGGCACATACATGGTAAAACTCATTTTTTATATCCTCCATTTGGCAGAAATATTATTTGCTTTCGCCTTATGCCCCATAGACTAATACTTGGAGTTCACTCTAAGTCAAGCGTCCTATAGAGAAGTTTTTCATCTCTCCCCAAGGCGGCTTTTCCTTCCCTATATAAGTTTCCAAAAGGCGATGCCGGAAAAGCAGCGAGCCAAAACGCCGTACTAGCGTTTTGTGCGAGTCGCTTTGTCCCGACGCTTGATAATAAAAAGAGGCCAGTCTTGCGACCAGCATCACGAGGGTTTTTTAGATAATGGTGCCGGATGGCCAGCAAGCCAAAATCTTCGATTTTGTGCGAGTCGGCCAGTCTTGCCGCAATAATAAAAAAAGAGGCCAGTCCTGCGACCAGCCTCACGAGGGTTTTTTAGAAGATGGCGCCGGATGGCCAGCGAGCCAAAATCTTCGATTTTGTGCGAGTCGGCCAGTCTTGCCGCAAGAATAAAAAAAGAGGCCGGTCTTACGACTAGCCTCACGAGGGTTTTTTAGAAAATGGTGCCGGAGACGAGAATTGAACTCGTACGGGTTGCCCCACACGCCCCTCAAACGTGCGTGTCTACCATTTCCACCACCCCGGCGCTCAACGTGGGAAAGTATATAAAAAAAACACTGATTAGTCAAGCCTTTTCGCGAAGATTCGCCGCTTTATTTTTGCCGCGGCGGACAAAGGCGCCGCCGCCCCGGGGGCAATTTCAAATGTCCGCGCAGGCGGCGCTCTATGTTATAATGGCGCAACTATCAACTATCAAGGAAAGGATGTTTTTGTCATTAACTCTCCGGCACTAAAGGAAGAACAATACAGACGCATGGGGAATGAGCCGATACCAATGCTGATCCTGAGTTTTGCGCTGCCGGCCATCATCGGAATGATCGCCGGCGCCATATATAATATTGTAGACCGCATCTTCGTCGGACGATATGTCGGCTCCGTCGGGCTCGCCGCAATCACGGTAAGCTTTCCGATGATGATGATGCTGATGGCCTTTACGCTGCTCATCTGCGTCGGCGGCGCGTCAAGAGTCTCCATACTCTTCGGCGCGAACAGGCGGCGTTTCGCGGAGCAGGCGCTTACGACCACCTTCGTTTTGCTGGCGATCGTCGGCGCGGCCTCTATGGCGGCAAGCTTTTTCGCGGTGGACGCGATGCTCATCCTCTCCGGCGCTTCGGGCGAGGTGATGGAGATGGCGCGCCCCTATCTGCACATCATCCTGCTCGGAGCCCCCTTCGCCCTCTTCGGTTTCGGCGCCAATTTCCTTGTGCGCGCCAGCGGGAGCCCGCGCTACGCCATGTGTACGCAAATCGTCGGTGCGGTCAGCAACGTCGTCCTCGACGCCTTCTTCATCATCACTCTCGACATGGGCGTCGCGGGGGCCGCCTACGGCACGGTGCTCGCGCAGGCGATCTCCGCGATCTTCGGACTCTCCTTCTTCTGGCGGCGGGAGGCCCCCCTGCGTATCCGCGCGTATTTTATCGGCCTGCCGCGCTGGGAGGTCTTTAAAAGGATCTGTGCCGTCGGCAGCGCCCCGTTTTTCATGGAACTTTCTTTCGTCTGTTACATGACGCTGATGAACCAGTTCATCATAAAATACGGCGGCGAGGCGGGGTTGTCGGCGATGGGGATATTCCTGAGCCTGGACTCTCTGCTCTTTTTGCCCGCGATGGCGATCGGCGAGGCCTCGCAGCCGATCGTCGGGTATAACTACGGCGCAGGTATGCCGCAGCGCGTCATCAAGGCGATCTATTGTGCGCTGGGGATGGCCGTCGGTTTTTATATCGTCAGTTTTCTGCTCGCCGAGATTTTCGCGGGGCCGATGATGCGGCTCTTTACGAACGAAGAAGCGTTGCTCGCAATCGGGATACCCGGTATGCGCGTCGGATATATCGGCCTCCCCTTTATGGGGGTGACGATCGTCACCAACGCGGCGCTTCAGGGGCTGGGGAAGGGCTTCGCCTCGCTGGCGCTGTCTTTTTGCCGCCACGTGCTCTGCATGTTCGTTCCGCTGATACTGCTGCCGCGTTTCTTCGGACTGCTCGGCGTCTGGATGTCTTTCCCTTGCGGGGATGTCGGCGGATGCGTCATCTCCTCATGCTTTCTTATCTGGATGATACGCTGGCTCAAGAGTCCCGCGGCTTTGGCGGTGAAGTAACTGACGGCTATACAACGATGATCTCTCCTGACGGGGTCGAAAGTAATTCAGATCCGTTTTCCGTTGACAGATAGGAGACGCATGAGGTGATCTTCGCCCCATCCGGCAGTGTTACGGAAGGATGCAGATTAAAGCGCATACCAGGCTTGATCGTTATATTTTCGTCTCCGCTGATCCGCGGCGGTTCCCAGGCATCCAGCCCCTGAGAGTGCCCGATAGATGGGAAGGGGGCTTCAGGACGGCAATAACCATATGCCGCCAGCACACTCCGCGCTATGTCAGAAAGCCGCGAAACCTGAACGCCGGGCTTGATGGCGCAGCCAGCCTCCCTCTGCGCCGCGGAGACCGCCCTGTAGGCATCGAGATATTCTTTTTTAGGTTTTCCCCGCAAAGAGACCATCTGGATGATTTCGCTGAAATAGCCGCCGCGGTAGGAATGTTCAAGCACTACATAATGATAGTCCCCCCTTTGCCAACGGCTGGCGCGCTCTCTTGACGCGGCGTGATACCCCATGGCGGGGATTTTACAAGAAAAGTTCATCCAATAAAGATCTTCAGCGCCATTCTGCAAAGCAAACAGGGATGCTTCTCCTAGAGTATCCTGTTCTCTCCTTCCGATGGCGATCTCTTTTAGATAAACTTCAAGAACCTTTTCATTGAATCTAACCGCCTCTTTCATAATAGCGATCTCTGCGGGGCTTTTGATCATCCTCATCCTGTCAAGTATGGCAGCAAAGTCCTTGGTCTTGATACCGCCAAGATGGTTCCGAAAAGACAGGCAGAACGACGACGAGATACCTCTTCCCCAAACGGTCCCGACCGTTTTGCAGCCGATATCCCTCAAAAAAGAGACCACGCTCTTAGCGGGATCTGCAGCATATTCCCTCTCCGGCATCACCCTTACTTCATCTACAACGCCGAAGTTCCTCGCATAATCCATCCCGCAGCTGTCGTGCACGAAAAGTACGGCTGGCCCCAGGCGAGGGATCACAAGGTATTCTTCGAATACGGGAAGGTAATAATTTATCAGGTAACGAAATATCCCTCTCGTATCAATTTGCGCCGAGGCGCCTACGCAGAGGGCGTCTGTCTCCATCCCAGCCATAATTCGGCGCAGATACTCCTGCCGCCGCCTTATCTCTTCTTTCGTTATGTACATGAACTAGAACCTCATACCAAGCAGTGCCGGCAGAAAGGTTATCAGCCATGGAAGATAGGTGATCAGGAGCAGGCAGACGAACCCCACGATAAGAAAGGGATAGACTTTGGAGACGAGATCCTTCATGGTGACGCCGGCGATGTTGCAGGCGACGAACAGATTGGAGCCGACTGGAGGCGTCACTTGCCCTAAAGCAAAATTCGCAGTTGCGATGACGCCGAAGGCGATCAAGGAATAGTTCATCTCTTTAACAATCGGGAGCAATATCGGCAACAGCAGATAGAAACCGGAGGCGGAGTCGACAAAGCAGCCCGCGATAGCGAAGATGACCGTCATGATGAAAAGCATCACGTTTTGATCGTTGGTCAACGAGAGCAGAAGGTCCGTAAGCTCCTTCGCCACGCCGGAAGTGGTAAGCACCCACGTAAAAGCTCCCGCGCAGCCCATAATGAACATTATTATCCCTGAGGAGACAAAAGACTCCACCATGACGGCCCACAGGTCTTTTATCTTTATCTCCCCGTAGACGCAGACGCCTACAAAGAGCCCGTAGACCACAGCCACGCCGGCCGCTTCTGTCGGAGTGAATATCCCTCCATAGATGCCGCCCAGGATTATCACCGGCATCATCAGAGCCCATATGGCGCTCTTGAACGCCTGCCAGCGCGCGCTCATACCGCATTTTTCCTGCAGGATGCAGTTTTCATCTTTGCGCAGGCAGAACAACGCCGCTGCGGCAAAGAAGATGCCAAAGAGCAGCCCGGGGATGATTCCTGCCATGAACATCGTGCCGACAGAGACCTCCGCGAGCATCGCATAGATAATAAAGGGAATACTCGGCGGGATTATCATGCCAATACCTCCCGATGAAGCTACGAGCGCCGTCGCGAAATTTTTGTCATAACCTTGGCGGCACATCGCGGGAATCAGAACGCCGCCGATAGCAGCGACCGTAGCTGGACCAGAGCCTGAGATGGCTGCGAAGAAGCAGGCGACGATTACGGTGACGACCGCCAAACCGCCTCTGCGGTGTCCCACACAGGCATTTGCCAGATTTATCAGCCTTTTTGAGATTCCCGCATGGTCCATAATCACGCCAGCGAGAATAAAAAAGGGGATCGCCAGCATCGTGTACTTGGCGATCGCCGCATAAAAGACCGTTGGGAATACCGATGTTTTATCTCCCATATGTACGATGCCGATAAATGCCGCCAGTCCCATGGAGGCGGCTACCGGCACTCTCAGCAGAAGAAGCAAAAAGAATGCGCCTATCAATATCAAGCCCGTCATTTTATAGACTCTCCTTTTTACACCCTGAAACCAGCGAGCGAATCTCTCCGTAGCCCGACACGGCGGCGCTCAGCAGCGCCGCCGACGCGCCCAAAGGGACGGCCCATCCCATCGTTGCAGCCGGTATCTTCATCCCCGGCAGCATCTGGTTGTATTTAATCTGATTAACAACCATACCATAACCGCTCTTTGCGATGAGAAACATCAGCAGCATAGAGGCAAATGTAGAAAAAACAATAAGGATTATTTGGAATCCCCGTGGAAGGCTGTCCGATAAGATCGTAAGAAGTGTGTGGGCCCCGCGCCGGTAGGCAAATGATATTCCGAACATGCTGACCCAAACAAAGAGCAACACCACAAGTTCCTCCGTGTATGAAAAGGGTGTAGCCGGCAGGAGGTAACGACAGACGACATTGGCGAAGTTCATAAACACCATCAGCAGCCCCCCTGCCACCATGATTATCTCTTCAAATTTATTCAGCAAGATATCTATCTTTTTCATGTCTTTATTTCCCCCATCCCGATAGATAAAAGGCGGCCAATGCTGAAAGCAGACGCCGCCCCTCTTGAACGAGCTAAAAATTGTAGCCGAACCGCTTGAATATCTCTTCGCCGAACTCTTTCTTATAATCCGTATAAATCGGGCTTACCGCCTTTTTGAAGGCATTGAGGTTTTCCGGTAACAGCTCGCCGACAACCTCTACTTTATATTCGCTGAGGCGCTTGCGCAGCCGCAGATCTTTTTCGCGCGTTACCTTGACCTGGTAAGCCATCGCCTCAACGGCGGCCTCTTGAAAGATCTTCTTTTCTTCCGGCGACAGACGTTCCCATAGCTCCCTGCTTACGGAGAAATATATTGGATCATAAGAGTAGTTCCAGAGCGAGATATATTTGGCCACTTCAAGCGTATTCTGTGTAAACAGCAGGTCGATAGTATTTTCACAGGCATCTATGGTGCCTTGCTGCAGCGAGGTATAGACTTCAGACTGGTTCATCGTAATAGGATCCGCCCCAAGATATTTGAGCAAGTTGACATGCACATTGCTGCCGGGTACGCGGATCTTCAACCCTTTCATATCGGCCGGCTCCTTGATAGGGTTGCGGTTGTTGACTACCTGGCGATAGCCGTTCTCACCGATCGCCAGACATACGACGCCAACCTCGTTGATGACCTCCTTCAAGGCATTGCCCCCTTCACCGCTCATCACCCTGTCCACATCTTCATATGAGGGCAGCAGCCAGGGAAAGCATGGAATAATGCTCTTCTTCGCTATCGCGGACCAGACGAGGGCGTCCTGCATATGAATATCCGTGACGCCGGTCTGCAGCAGTTCTATCCCTGCTACCTGATTTCCACCCGACAGCTCGTCGCTCGGGTAGATCTTGATATCATATTTCGCCTGCGTTTTTTCCTTTACTATCTCCGCGAATCTCTCGGCTCCTTGATGCCAAGCGCTGCTTCGCGGCGTGGCGTGGCTTAGCCTGAGCCTGATGCTCTTTGCCTCCGCCGACGGCGGGGTACCTAAAAAGGACAGCGCCAACAAGAAAACCACACTGTTGATCAATATTTTCACAATACCTTCCCCCTTATAATAGGATGAATATACCGATATTATATATTTTATAGCGTATAAATCAACGCTATTATGTATTATATGTACGCTTATTCGTATTGATTCTTTTATTGAGACGGCTTAATGTCTGTCATATGGCTAAATCATTTGCTGAATTGCTGAAAGAATATCGAGGAGACAGATCGCAGGCTAAAGTATCGGAAATTCTGGATATCTCTCCCGCGTACTATAGCGAGTTGGAGCGCGGTATAAAGGAACCGTCGTATCGGATATTGTCACAGATTGTAAAGTATTCGGGAAAAGGATTGAGCTTCTGGCTGGGCGGGAAAGATCCGTCAATGGCGGAAAGGGAGGCGCATATTTCCTCCGGGGGGATTGCGGATGAGAAGATGCGCTGTTTGACGGCGCCGGAAATAACTACGATGCTGGGAAGAATCTGGTACAGTATCGACAGTTTTTCCGTTCCCTCCGACACAGACCGCGAGATAATCGCGGCAATGCTGGACGCCTGCCGGCGATCACTCGATAAGGCCGGCAAGGAAATTTTTTGATAGACGGAATATAACGGCGGGGAGGACGTCTTGATAAAAACATCCTCCCCTTTTGCCATTTTCCGCGGCGCACGGTCCGCATTGCATTATGGAACGGACGGCGCTCCGCGGTTTTAAGCTAATCGCTTCCGGTCACCGGCGTCATTACCCTTCGCGCCGGCGTGCCGACGTAGGTGCCGCCCGGTCCGAGCTTTTTGACGACGGAGCTGCCCATGCCGACGGTCACATCGTCGAGGATCGTAGTGTAGGGGCGCACCATCGAACCAAGCCCGAGGAAGACGCTGTCGCCCAACATGACGCTGTCGGCGATCGCGCTCTTGGGCGCCATATGGCAATAGTCGCCTATTCTGCTGTCATGGCCGATGAAGCAGCCGGAGTTGATGATGCACTGCTTTCCGATCTCCGTGTCGGACTCGATTATGCACCCCGCGAATACCACCGTCCCCTCGCCGATGCGCACCGAACTGTGGACCATGCCCTGCGGATGAACGAAGACCGGCCAGCAGACCTCTTTGAATTTCTCGCGTATTTCGCGGCGGACCGCATTCGAGCCGATCGCGATGACGGCCATCGTCTCCGGCGTGTCGGGCATCTCCGAAACCGGTCCTATGATGGGAAGACACCAGAGCGTCCTTCCCCACAGCTCCGGGTTATCGTCGTAAATCCCCACGCACTCCACGCCGCAGGCTTCAAGCGTCGAAAGCACCACCTTCGCGTGGTCTCCGGCACCGATAAGAAAAACCTTCTCTTTCTTCTCCATCATTACCACCCTTTCCGTCTGTTTATTATTTTGCGATATATTTATTGTATCCTAATTCGTTATAAAGTAAAATAAAAATTGCGGAAATCCCGTCGTATCATGCTATAATAGAGATATTATACTGGACTTAGGTTTCCACTATTTTTGGGTCCTTCGGAGGGGTCTCTTTGCGTCGACTGATTGTAAAACTTATACTGCGTCTTTTTTTTAAAGTAAAGGTCAAGGGCTGGGAAAACTGGGAAAACGCCGGTGAGGGCGTACTGATCGCACCGAACTATGTTTCGTTCATCGACCCTTTGATCCTCGCCGTCTTCCTGCCGGAAAAGGTTCCCTTCGCCATCGAGCGGCGCCTCACGAAAAAACGTTTTGCGGGGCTTTTTCTCCCGATAGCGGACACGCACATTTTGGACGCCGACGCCCCGCTGACGCTCAAGTATTTCCTGAATCTGCTGAAAAACGGGGGGCGCTGCGTCATCTTCCCGGAGCTGCAGCCCACCACCATCGGCAATCCCATGAAGGTTTCACAGGGAGTCGCGATGATCGCCGACCATACGAAGGCGAAGATCCTGCCGATACATATCAAAGGCACTGACCGCACGCCTTTTTCGCGCATCCAGCACAAACGCGGGGTACGTTTCTTCTCCGAGGTGACGATCACCGTCTTTCCCGTACAAAACCTCGACATCCCCGAAGGACTGACGGGGTCGAAACGCAACGCCGCCGCCGGACGCGCGCTGGAGCGCATTATGGACGAAGCGTCGCTCGCGGCGCGCAAGAAGCGGAAGCCCTTCTGGGACGTCCTGCTCGACGCCCGCCGGGAATTCGGCGGCAACGTGCGCATCTTCAGCGACGCCGGAGCCAAGCCCGTAACCTATAACGGCTTTATCACGCGCATACTCCTGATCGAGGAGGCGCTGCGCCAGCAGCGCCTTGAGGGCGACAATATCGGCGTGCTGCTGCCGACCTCGCTCGGCGGCGTCATTTCAATGTACGCGCTGCAAAAGATGGGCAAGATCCCCTCGATGCTGAACTTTTCCCTCGGGCCCCGCTCGCTCGTGAACTGCTGCCGCACCGCCTGCATCAAGACGGTCGTCTCGTCGCGCAAGTTTATCGAGCTCGGCAAGCTTGAGACGCTTTCGCAGGCGATCGAAGAGGCCGGGATACGGATTTTCTGGCTTGAGGACGTGGCCCCGCTGATTACGACCGGCAAAAAGCTCTCCGCGGCGCTGCGCGCGCTCTTTTTGCGTTCAAACCCAGAGGATCCCGAGGCGGTGGCAAAGCCCGCGGTGATCCTCTTCACCTCCGGTTCGGAGGGAGCGCCGAAGGGCGTGGTCCTGAGTTATGACAATCTCAACACAAACCACGCGCAGATGTTCACGCGCGTCGATTTTTACCGTTCGGACCGCGTCCTCAACGCGATGCCGATCTTCCACTCTTTCGGGCTCTGCGGCGTCTTCATGCCCGTCTCGCTGGGTTTTTTCGTCTACCTCTACCCGTCGCCGCTTCACTATAAGACGATCGCCAGCATCTGTTACGACGAGCGCATCACGCTGCTCTTTGCGACGGATACCTTCCTCGCCGGCTACGCTAAAGCCGCGGGCGACAACTACGACTTTGCGACGATGCGCCTCCTCGTGCAGGGCGGTGAAAAGCTAAAGCCTTCGACGCAGGAGACCTGGTTTGAACGCTTCAATGTCCGCATCACCGAGGGGTACGGAGTTACAGAGGCCGCGCCCGTCGTTTCAAACAACTACTACGCGCACCACAAGAC
>CAKSWL010000008.1 GCA_934511335.1 uncultured Cloacibacillus sp.
TTCCGCGACCGTGAGATGCGCGTCTGGCTGCGTCCCGAGGCGCTTGAAAGCTACCGTCTGACCACGAAAGACATCAAGAACGCGATCTATAACAAACATGTCGAGCTCCCCGCGGGGCGCGTCGAGACTGCGACCAAGGAATACGGCATCCGCATCGAGGGCGAATACGCCTCCGCCGCCGAGCTTGAGTATCTGCCGGTGGCGGTGAGAAACGGCGCCGTCATCCGCCTGCGCGACGTAGCGCGCGTAGAGGACGGCTTTGAGGACCAGCGCAGCGGTTCTCTCTACGAGGGCAAGCCCACGATCATGGTGATGGTGCGCAAGCAGAAGGGCGCCAACGAAGTCCTTCTTTCGCGTCTAGTCAAGACGCGCATCGCGGAGCTCAACAGGACCGCCCCCGCCGGCACGAGCCTCGTCGTCGTCTCTGACAACGCGAAGTTCATCCTCAGCTCGATGAACGTCGTCTTCTGGGACATCATAGCCACGATCTGCCTCACCTCGATCATCATGTTCGTCTTCCTGCGGACGTTGCGGGCGACCTTCATCGCCGTTATCACGATACCGGTATGCCTCCTCGGCAGCATGTCCGTCCTTTATTGGATGGGGATCACGATCAACAATATGTCGATGATGGGCCTCTCACTCGCCGTCGGCATGGTCGTCGACGCGACGACGGTCGTCATGGAGAATATCACCCGCCACAAGGAGTCCGGCAAAAGCGCCTTCCGCGCCTCAGAGGACGGCACCAAAGAGGTCGCCTTCGCCGTGCTGGCGGGGGCGGCGACGACGCTTGCCGTCTTCGTGCCCGTCGCCTTTATGGGCGGCATGATGGGGCGTTTTTTCAATTCTTTCGGCGTCACGGTAGCGATGACGATCTCCATCTCGCTCATCATCTCCATCACCCTGACCCCCTTCCTCTGCTCGCGCCTCATGGGCCGCAATCAGAAAATGACCCCGCTGCAGAAAAAGATGGAGGCTCCCTTCATCTGGCTGGAAGATAAATACCGTGCTTCGCTAGTCTTTGCCGTCGGCCGCCGCCGGACGGTCCTCGTCTCGGCGCTCGCCCTCTTCGTTCTGGGCATCGCCTTTTCCATGTCCCTCGGCACGGAGTTCTTCCCCAGCGAAGACCAGGGACGCCTGCGCGTGCAGGTGGAGCTTCCCGCGGATACCGGGCTTGAGGTCACCGACCGGGTGACCAAAGAGATGGTCGACATGATCCAGCAGGACAAGGCCGTCGCCTACACCTACGGGATCGTCGGCAGCGGCGCGGGCGAAGAGGTCTACAAATCGTCGATCAACATCGAACTCATAGACAGGAAGCTCCGCCCCAAGGCGGCCGTCGTCATGAGACGCCTGAGGGAAAAGCTCGTCCGCTTCCGCGACGCCGATATCAAGATGGGGACTTGGGGCGGCTCGGATATCACCCTCGTCATTCAGGGACCGACCAGCGAATCGCTGGCGGAGATCGGCGACCTTATCAAGAAGGACCTCACGGAAAACGCCCGCGGCCTTGTCGATATCACCACTGACTTGCAGATGAACAAGCCGCGCATCAACCTCGTGCTGAACCGCGCGCTCGCAGACGACCTCAACGTAAGCATCCGCGATCTCTCGGACGAGATGCTCACCTGGTTTGCCGGGGACAAGAGCGGCTCCTTCAACGAGGGCGGCTACCGCTACGACATCACCATCCGCTCAGAGAAAGAGGGGCGCGACGATCCCGAAAAGGTGCTGAAGACGCTCATCACCACCAAAAGCGGCGAGACGATCCCCGCCGAAGGGCTTGTGAAGAGCAGGATCGGCATGGCCCCGAACGTCATAAAAAGGTACAACCGCCAACGCTCGCTGCAAATAGGCGCCAACGTCGAGGGTATCTCTCCCGGCGAGGGCATCCTCATCATGGAAGAGGTCTTTAGAAAATACGCGCCGCCTGACGGCACCTACGACATGGTGCCGACCGGCGATTCGGAAAACATGAAGGAAAGCTTCGGCTACATGTCGGTGGCGCTCATCTTCGCGATCATCCTCGTCTACATGGTGATGGCGATCCAGTTTGAATCCTTCGTCCACCCCTTCACCGTCATGTTCTCGCTGCCGCTGATGACGGCGGGCTCCTTCGGACTGCTCGCGCTGACGGGGCTGCGTCTTTCCGTAATGAGCTTCATGGGGATAATCCTGCTCGTCGGCGTCGTCGTCAACAACGCGATCTTGCTCGTCGACTTCATCAACCAGCTGCGCGCCGGCGGAGACGACAAGCTCACGGCGGTGCTCAAAGCGGGGCCGCTGCGTCTGCGCGCGATCCTGATGACGACCGTCTCCACAATGATCGGCTCGCTGCCGGTGGCGCTTGCCCTTTCCTCGGGCGGCGAAATACGCCAGCCGATGTCCGTCGCCGTCATCGGCGGGCTTTTCACCTCGACGCTGCTGACGCTGCTCGTCATCCCCGTCGTCTACCTGATGCTCGATGACCTGATGGATAAGGCGCGCGTAAAGATACGCCGCTATAATGCATACAGAAGACTTAAACAAGGGGGCCGCGCCTAATGACCAAATTCGCCGCAAGACTGTTCGCCGGCGCCGCCGCGCTCTGCCTCGCCTCCGCCGCGGCGGCCTCGGCTCCCGTCGATATCAGCGAGGCCGTGAGGCTGACGCTGAAAGACAACTCCGCCCTGCGCTCGCTGCGGCAGGAGCTTATGAAGGCTCAGGCGTTCAAATTGCAGGCGGACGGCACGCTGCTGCCCTCCGTCTCCGCCGGCGGCGTCCTGAACATCCAGCGCGAACCGCAGACCAGCGACGGCTCGGACCGCAGCGACAGCCGTGCCGCAAACGCCTCGCTCGAGCAGGTAATCTACTCCGGCGGTAAAAACAGCGCGCAGCGGGCCCAGTCGCCGCAGGTGAGGACCATCGCCGAGATGGCCGTCGCCGACGGAGAAAACAGCGCCGTAGGAGAGCTTTACGCGCGCTTCTACGACGTGCTCCTCAAGAAAAAACAGATAGAGGCTGAGGCCGCCGCCGTCGCCACTTCTGAGCTTCACCTGAAGCAGGTGACACAGATGGCGAAGCTGGGGCTCGCAAACAAGCTTGAGGTGATACGCGCGGGACAGCAGCTGGCAACCAACACCGCGAACCTCTCAACGGCGCGCGGGCTGCACGAGACCTCGACGATCTCGCTGATGAATTACATGGCGATCGCGCCTCAGGAGCGCCGCGATGTGACGGGCGAACTTTACGAGCCGGCGATTTCCGGCGACCGGCGTGAATCTCTCATGCTCGCAGAAAAATTCCGCGCCGACCGGCGGCAGCTTGAAGAGCGGCTCCGCTATCAGGAAAATCAGATCAAGATCGCGCGCAGCGGCATGCTGCCCAAGGTAACCGCGGGGCTCTCCAGCGGCTGGTCCGATCCCTATCGCCAGCAAGACCGCGGCAGCGACGCCTGGCGCGCAGAAATATCCCTTTCGATCCCCATCTTTGACCGCAACGTGACGCGCAGCTCCGTGATGACCGCAAAGGCGGTCAGGGAACAGGACAAGATCGCGCTGGAACAGAAGGAACTGGACATAAAATCAGAGGTGGAGGCCGCCTGGTCCGAGATCGAGACGAGCCGACGCAGCCTGCGGGCGTCCGAAAAGGCGCTTGAGCTTGCGAAAGAGAGCCTGCGTCTTGCCGAAGTCGGCTATCGCGAGGGCGTCACCCCGCAGCTCGACCTGCTCGACGCGCAGTCCTCGCTGACGCTGGCGCAGCTTGAATATAACCGGGCGCAGTACAACCACCTGATAGCGGTCGTCGCACTCAAAGTGACCGAGGGCACGATCATACAATGGAATGGAGAGAAGAGAAGATGAGCAGGGTAAAACTTCCGCAGAGGAGCACGACGGCCGTTCTGGCCGCCGCCGTCGTCATCGTCGTCGGGATCGGCATTTACAGCAGGCGTGAGACGCTCTTCGCCGCCCAAAAGATCGAGACGGGACCGACAAGCGTCATTGTGAAGACGGAGAGCGTGCGCTCCGATAAGACCATCGCCGGCAAAATCATCCAGAATATGTCCATCGACGCGGAAAACCGCGTCGAGCTGCTGCCGCGCGTCACCGGGCGGCTGCTCGCCCTTTCTGTGAAACAGGGCGATCACGTCAGGAAGGCGGAGAAGGTCGCGACGCTCGAGCACGACCAGCAAAACGCGCTGATCCTCTCCACCGCGGCGCAGGCCGCCTCCGCGCGCGCCGACACCGAAAAGGCGAAGGCGCAGATGCTGAACGCGAAGACGAACCTCGAGCGCTACCGCCGTTTGGAGAAAGAGGGTTTCAGCACTAAACAGCAGCTGGAGACGATGGAGACGGAATACACGAGCGCCGCCGCCTCTTATCGCGCGGCGCGGGCCAGGGAACGTCAGTACGAGGCAGAGGCGGCGCGCGTCCAGTCGGCCAAGGACGACTACATCATCCGCGCCCCGCTGGACGGCACCGTACTCAACGACTACAATCTCACGCCCGGCGCCATGATCTCCCCGACCTCCCCGATCCTTGACATCGCCGATCTGCGCCGCCTGAAAGCGACCCTCAAAATCCCCGAATCGAAGATATTCATCGTCGCCCCGGGTATGCCGGTGCTGCTCCAGTTCGACGCGCTGCCGGGAGAAACGTTCGTAGGCAGCGTGACGCGCATCGACCAGTACGTCGACCCCGCGACGCGCACCAGCAACGTCGAGATCGCGCTCGACAACGAAAAACAGGCCGGCGGCAGGCTGCGCCCCGGAATGTTCGGACAGGCTTCGATCGTCGAGAAGGAACACCGCAACGCCGTCACCGTACCCGAGGGCGCCCTCCACAGCAGCGAAAAGGGGCATTATGTATTTGTCGTCAAAGAGGGCAGAGCGGAGATGCGCGAGGTCGAGACGGGCATCAGGGAAAACTCCCGCGTGCAGATCAAAAAAGGGCTGACCTCCGGCGACGAGGTGATAACCTTCGGCGGCAACAACCTCAACAACGGCGACGAAGTGGCGGTACAGAATTAAGGAGCCACGATCAATTTAAAATCAGCTGGGATAATAACCAACGTGCCTCCCGCTGATTACAGCCGGAAAGACGAAATCTATGGTTTTGTGCGAATCGGCTGGTTCGTCTGTCAGATGTGCCGGGCGCTGAACGGGCAGCTTTAAAACGGCGCGCAAGGCCTATATCGATACACCTTGGGCGACGGTCGGGGCCCGCCCGTGAGGCGAATGGCGCATATAGTCGGCGGCTCCTTAAAAAACCGGCCGGCACGGAAGCGATAAGACGATCCTCACGCCTTTGTGCGGGCGCGGCGGTTTTTGCGCAGCTGCGGCGGATATGTGTTATCATAATAACTGGTTTTTTAATATTGGACCTTATGCGCGGGGGAATGCGGTGTGATTCCGCAGCGGCCCCGCCACTGTTACCGGAAACGGAAGTCAGGACGCCTGCGCGGAGGGACGGATGTCATGCGCGGGCGTTTCCCATCCAGACAGCGGAAGAGTGGGAGAGAGCCAGGGGTTCTCTCTTATTTTTTATATAAAGGGGTTTTGCTCTCTTGAAGGTTTTGGCTCGTTTTTTTCTGCTCTTTTTTCTCATCCTTACGATTCTCCGCGGCGCGGAGGCCTCGCCCAAGAGGATCGTCTCACTGACGCCGGTCGGCACCGAGATCCTCTTCGCGCTCGGGCAGAAAGACAACATCATCGGCGTGACAAACTTCTGCGACTATCCGCCGGAGGCGCTGAAGAAGCCGAAGATCGGCGGCTACGCTGAGGTAAACTTTGAAACGCTGCTTTCAAAGAAGGCCGATCTGCTCGTACTCCAGGACATGCATCTGCAATATAGAAACGACCTAAAAAAGCTGAAAATCCCCTACGTAGTCGTGCGGCAGGAAAGTGTGGAGGATATCTACAACTCGATTTCGGAGCTCGGCAGCCTCTGCGGCGCCTCCCAAAAGGCCGCGGCGCTGACGGCGCGCATGAAAGACGAAATCGCGGCGGTCGAGGCAAAGGTCAAGGGGCTGCCGGCTCCTGACGTGCTGCTCTGCGTCTCCCGCGAACTCTCGGAGCCGCGGATCTCCGTCTTCTACGCCGCGGGGAAAAAGACCTTTTACAATGAGCTCATCTCTCGAGCGGGCGGAAAAAACGCGCTGCGGGGAGAAAAGAGCGGCTCCTCCTATCCTAAGATCTCGCAGGAGGGGCTCGCCGCCATCGATCCGACGGTAATAATCGACCTCGTCGGCGAACGGACATTCTATCACGCGATGGAGCACATCGACCTGGATAAGGTCTTCGACAAGAAACATCTCCTGGGCCAGTGGCTCGCTGGCGCCAAGGTCAAGGCGGTACGCGGCGGACGCGTCTTTATCCTTGACGGCACCGTCTACCTGCGCCCGGGGCCGCGCCTGCCGATAGTCCTCAAAGCTTTCGCGCAGGCCATCCACCCGGAGCTAAAATGGTGACGCCGCTCATTGAAGTGCGCGGCCTTTCATATACCATCGGCGGGCGCGCCGTGCTCTCCGACGTCTCCTTTACCGTCGGGCGCGGCGGCTTTCTCGCGGTGATCGGCCCCAACGGCGCGGGGAAAAGCACGTTGCTCAAATGCGCCGGCGGCCTGCGCGGCGGCGCGGCGGGAGAGATAATGATCGAGGGACGGGATATCGGTCAGATGACGGAGCGCGAAAGGGCGCGCCGCGTCGCCTGGCTCCATCAGAGCGGCGGCGACTTGCTGCCCTTCACCGTCCGCCAGTTCGCGATGATGTCGCGCTACCCCTGGCGGCCGATCTTAAGCGGCGAATCTGACGAAGACCGTCGGATCGTGGACGGCGCGCTGGCGCGCGCTGGTGTGGAAAAGCTCGCGGAACGCAGCCTCGCGACGCTCTCCGGCGGCGAACGCCAGCGGGCGCTGCTCGCCGCCGCCCTCGCCCAAGGTACGGACATCCTCTTCCTCGACGAGCCGACGAGCTTTCTCGATTACCGTCAGCAGGTGGAGATGATGGCGCTCGTCGAGGGAATAAACAGGGAAGGCATGACGGTGCTGATGGTTACGCATGATATAAACCTCGCGCTTCACGGAAGCGGCGAGGTCCTCGCGATCAAAGAGGGGCGCGCGCGCTGGCACGGCACCACGGACGAGCTGCTCGGCAGCTCCGTGCTTACGGATATCTTCGACACCGGCTTTGAATTTTTCCGCCGCGAGGGACAGCGGCGCCCCTACGCGGTGCCGAGGGGGTTCGTCTCCTGATGAATAAAAAAACTTTCCTGTTGCTGATGATCTCCGCCGTCGTCGCCTGCGCCGCCCCCTTCGTCGGCGCTCACGCGATATCCCCCGCCGATATTTTCGGCTCCGCCGACAGCGCCGCGGCGCAGATACTCTGGGAACTCCGCATCCCGCGCGTGATGCTCGGCTGGCTGATCGGCGCGACGTTGGCCGTCTGCGGGCTCATCTTCCAAGCGCTTTTCCGCAACCCGCTTGCTTCGCCCGACATGCTCGGCGTCTCGATGGGCGCGGCCTTCGGCGCGGTGCTCTACATTCGCCTCGGCCTCGTAGTCTCCCTCTTCGGCCTCATCCATGGCATTTCGCTGGCGGCCTTCGGCGGCGCCTTCCTCGCGATCATGGCGCTCTACCTCGCCGGCAGCCTGCGGCGCGGCGGCCTGTCGCTCGCCTCCCTGCTGCTTGCAGGCGTCGCGCTCAACTTCCTCTTCGGGAGCTTGAACATGATCATCCAGTACAGCGGCGGCTACACCGACACCTTCCGCATGATGCGCTGGACTATGGGCGGCCTCCAAACCGTCGGCTTCGCCTCCTCCTGGGCCTCGCTGCCAGGACTCGTCATCATCCTGCTCATCGGCTGGCTCACGGGGCCGCAGCTCGACCTCTTCGTCTGCGGCGAGGAGATGGCTGCAAGCCGCGGCGTCTCCGTCAAAGGGCTGCGCAAGCTGCTATTCCTCTCCGTCTCGTTCGTCGTCGGCATCAGCGTCGCGCTCAGCGGCCCGATCGGCTTTGTCGGCCTCATGTGTCCGCACATCTGCCGCCGCATCGCCGGCAGCGCCCACCGCGAGCTGACGGTCTCCTGCGCCCTCTTCGGCGGCGCCTTCCTCGTCGTCTGCGACACCGCCGCACGCCTGCTATGGGCTCCGGCGGAGGTGCCGGTGGGAATCATCACCTCCTGCCTGGGTTCGATATTCTTTCTCTGGCTGCTCATAAAAGGAGAGCGTTAAGATGAAAAAACTTCGTCTTCCCGGCGTGAGGCTGGGCGGCACCTCCTGGGTGACAGAGGGAAGCTTTGCGGACAACCTGAGGGAACTCTCGCGCGACGTGCAGGACATGCAGTTCGTGCTTTTCGACGGCAAGTACGGCTCCAACATCCCCACAAAAGAAGAGATATCCCGGCTTTCCACGCTGAAGGACGAGCTCGGGATGAGCTGCGTCGTCCACTTTCCCCACGACATCTGCCTCTCGGCGGAGGCCGCGGAACGCACCCGCTGCGAGGATTCCTGCCTGCGCATGATGGAGCTCTTCGCGCCGCTCGACCCTTTCGCCTGGATACTTCATCTTGACGGCGAGCTGTACGGCGCCTATCCCAGCACCGACATGGAGGGCTGGCTCGCAAAGACGCGCCGCTCCGTAGACCGCCTCGCCGCCGCCGCGGCGGACAAAGAAAAGATCTGCGCCGAGACGCTGGACTACAACTTCCGCATCGTCTACCCGACAGTCGCGGAGGCGGGGATCTCCATCTGTCTCGATATCGGGCACCTCGTACGCTACGGCCATCCCGTTCTCGAACAGATGGACAGCTACCTTCATAAAACCCGCGTCGTCCACATCCACGGAGTAAAGCCTGACGGCACCGACCACGTGGATATGAGCTGGTTCGACGCAGAGCTCTTACGCGAGATCGTCAAAAAACTTGGCGCAGACGGCAGAGAACGTGTGATGACCCTCGAAGTATTTGAGGATAACTATAAAAAATCATTGGCAGCGATCAATAAGATGTTGGGGGAATAAAAAATGCTGGAGTATATGAATCAGGGCGGAAGCATAATGTGGATCATCGGCGCGCTGTCGCTCATCGCGGCGGCCGTTGCGGCGGAGCGGATCATCTTCTTTCACAAGGCCTCCGTCAATCCGGAAGAGCTTGAGACGGCCTTCGGCAAAGCCATCTCTGAGGGCGACATCAAAGAGGCCTGGCGCGTGGCGGGATCCTCCGACAGCTCCATGAACCGCCTCTTCAAAGTTGTGCTCGCCCACTGGGACACCAGTACCGAGGATATGAAGCTTATCACGGAGCAGCAGATACGCCGCGAGATCTACCGCTGGGAAAAGCATATCTACGTGCTGGAGATGATCGGCAAAATCGCACCGCTGCTCGGGCTGCTCGGGACGGTGCTCGGCATGGTGGAGATGTTCCAGTCGCTGCACCTCGGCGGGCAGATCAACGCGGCCACCGTCACCGGCGGCATCTGGAAGGCGCTGTTTACCACCGTCGCGGGGCTCACGGTGGCGATACCCACGATCTTCGTCTACGGGCTGCTCAACTCGCGCATCGACGGCGAAGACGAGACCCTCAGGCGGGGCGCGGAATTCCTCATCCGCAAACACATAGCCGCGGGCGGCGGCAAAGATGGCGGGACGCAGAAATAGGCGTCACGCGGAGATAGACATCACTCCGCTCATCGACGTCCTCTTTATGCTCATCATCTTCTTCGTCCTCACGGCCTCCTTCGTGCAGGGCAAGCTTGACGTGCAGCTCCCCACCGGCGAGGGCAGCTCGGCCGACACACAGGGGGCGGTCATCGTCACACTTGCCGCCGACCGGAAAATATTCTGGAACGGACGGGAAGTTACGAAAGAAGAACTTAAAAGGCTGGCCGCCGCGTCACGCGGCCGCGAGACGCTCGTCGCGGGCGACAAAACGATCCCCTACGGCGACGTCGCGGAGATCCTCTCGCTGCTGCGCAAAGAGGGCGTCGCCTCCGCCGGCCTCATGCTCTCGGGAGAAGGCGCGCAATGACTTTCTTCTCCGGCGAACGAAGCAGATGGGCGGCGGCGCTGTTTATTTCGCTGCTCATCCACAGTGTTCTGATTTTCGCCTTCGGCGGTGCAAAGGCGGAAAAAAAGCCGGAACCGATAATGAACGTGAAACTCGTATACGCCCCCGCCGCCCCAGGAAAAAGAGCGGGCGCCGGCGGCGGTCAGGCTGCGGAAGCCAAAGTCCAGCCGCAGCCTAAAAAAGAAAAAACCGTAAAACCAGTTCCCAAACAACCACCGGTAAAAAAGAAAAAAGAGACCTCAATAAAGGAGATCTCGGCACGTCCCGCCGAGACGAAAGAGACGACGGTACCTGCGGAAGCTCCCGCAGGCACGGCCACAGAGGCCCCCGCGGGGACGGATGACGGCACGGGCGAAGGCCCCGGCTCCGGAAGCGGCGGCGATTCTGGTTCCGGCACGGGATCAGGCGCGGGCGGAGAGGACGGGATCGCCGACGTCAAATCGCTGGAAGTGACCCACAAAGTGCTGCCAGAATATCCCATCTTCTCGCGCAAACGCAAGGAGGAGGGCACCGCCGTGGTGGTAGCCGCGGTGGAAAAAGGGCGCGTGCTGGGCGCCGAGATCGAAAAGAGCAGCGGCTACGACCGCCTGGACAATGCCGCGCTGCGCGCCGTGAAGGAATGGCGCTTCCGCCACGACGGATATATACGGGTAAGGGTGCCCTTCATCTTTAAGATACGATAAATCGGCCTTTAGACGTAAGCGTCAAGTCCCCGATACTATCCGTTTTCGTAACCTTCCCGTGCCATTCGGTCAGCTCCGGCGCCAAAGACGCCCTGCGCTCAAGGCGCCTCTGATACGGCGGGAGCCGCCGCCGTCCCACTCGATGATCTTGACCCTGCCGCGGCTCTTGCCGCAGGATATGAACGTCGCGGACTCAGTTGAAAGATCGCTCGCCCCATCCCGCCACGCGCCGGAGCACGATATGGGCTGAGCTGGAACGGCCCCGTTCTTGATCCAGCGCCTCCGGCTGCGTAGGCCTCGGCATGAGAGCGCAAGCGAGAGCGAACCAAAACGCCGCGGGCGCCGTCCGTGCGGCGGCCCTTTCAGGTATTGGCAGAGGTCTTTTGCGCAGAAAGGTGGGCCTTTTAAGCCCCCGCAAAATCAACGGCTTCTTAACACTTCCAGATTATGTTTGTATTCCGGCACGGCCTCCCAGACGGGGTTTCCCAGCTCGCAGGGAAAGTCGGGGCAGAAGCCGCAGTGCGGGATGCGGCTTGCGAGCGCGCATTCGCGTATCGCGCACTCGGCGCAGCTGACGCTCTTTTCCCCTGGCGCGAGACAGCCGGTGCAGCGCAGCCGTGAGGGCAGGATGAAAGAGCCGCGTCCTTCGCTCTCCTGCGCGGCGGCTATTTTCGCGAGCGCCGCGTTGTCACGGCGCGCGGTGGCGCGCCGCGCCTCGCAGGCGTCACAGTCGATGCCGCAGCAGCCTACGTTCGCCATTTATCCGATCTCCGCCGCGGGCGAGCCGGCGCTCACGACGCCGCTCGACCGTACTTCACAGCCGATCGCCGTCAACTCTTCAGCAAGCGCCTCAAGTCCCTCCTCAACTGTGCGCCATTCCGTGTCAAAGGCGCAATCTACAAGAAAGAGCGCTTCTTTCGTATCTTCGTCGACGCAGGCGGCGCGCGTGTCGCGGTAATTCCAGAGCCAGCAGCAGACCTTTTCTTCGTCGGCGTAGACGATCTGCGGCGGCGCGCATTCGATGACGGAGTCGCCCGCGCCTAGGGGATAGAACTTTTCGCCCTCGCGGACATAACGCAGCACCATATCGCCGCGCAGTTTGGCGACGTCGTGCGCCCCCATCGGCAGCAGATTAAGCGCGGAGACGCAGTCGTAGCAGTCCACGACGTCGGAAACGCTCCAAAGGCCGCCTTTGAAGATGCGGCGCAGCAGCGCCTCGAGCGAGCAGCGGTATTTGCTCGGTTTTACGCCCATCTTCGCATAAACTTCGCGCCAGCGCCGCACGTCGGGATGAAGCGCCAGCGTATCGGCGGAAATTCCGATGTCGTTGAGGCGCGCCGCCAGCCCGTTTTTCATCTCCGCGACCCGGGGACCGCCGCCGCCGTTGGTTATCCGCGCGCGCAGCCAGCCGATCTTTGCGCAGGGAAAGTTCTCCGTGATTTTTTTATCGATAGAAAGTTTCATAATTTTTCCTCCAACTTGCCCGTGATCTGTAACCGCAAGTTTTGATATATAATACCATGCCGCCGGTAAATCGGCGAAAATCGGCGTTTAGAAGCACGATTTGCGTCATAAAACGAGAGCTCCGAATCCTCGCCGTATACAAAATACGGTTCCGGTATCGGAGCCCCCATTTTATTTAGCAACTCGCGCCTCTAAACGTTGATTTCCGGGATTATGAGGGGACGATAAAGGCCGATTTAGCTCCCTGCCCACCTCGCGAGGGAGGCTTTAAAGGCGCAAAGCAAGATCGTTGGATACGGTGGATTGTTTTTGCAAGTCGAATGCTAAGCCCCAATTTCTCCTGATTTATCGGCGCTGCGGGAACTTCGGAAAATGCGCAGCGACATTTTGTTTTCGTCCGCCATTAATTTTATGTTTACGGTGAAAATATTGTAAAATAGGTGATGCTTAACAGCTCTGAAAGGATGATAGCTAAATGTGCGGAATCATGGGCTATATTGGAGACAGAGATACGACGGAAGTGATACTCGAAGGTCTCGCAAAGCATGAATACCGCGGTTATGACTCGGCGGGCATAGCCGTTATCAAGGATAATAAAATATCTGAGCTGCGCACCATCGGCAGGGTCTCGCAGCTCGCCGAGCGTGTCGCGCGGGAGCATTTCACGGGTGATTTCGGCATCGGACACACTCGCTGGGCGACGCACGGAGACGTGACGGAGAATAACGCCCATCCCCACATTTCTAGCGACGACCGCGTCGTGCTCGTGCACAACGGCATCATTGAGAACGCGCGCGAGATACGCGCCGATCTTGAGGCGCACGGGATAAAGTTCCACACCGAGACGGATACCGAATCGGCGGTGCAGTATCTCGGCTTCGTCTATGACGGCGACCCGAAGGCGGCGATCGTCAAGCTGACGAAGCGCGTTCGCGGAGCCTTCGCCCTCGTCATTATGTTTTACGACAAGCCGAACGAGATATGGGCGGCGCGCAAGGGCTCCCCGCTCGTTGTGGGACACGCGGAGAACGAGGGGTTCTGCGCCTCGGACCCGACCGCACTGCTTAAATATACGCGCGACGTCTGGTTCATGGACGACGACGAAATGGCTCAGATAACGAAAGAGGGCTGTAAGTTCTTCGATTTCAGCGGCGAGGAACACACGAAAGAGTCGATGCACCTTGATTGGGACGCGGCGATGACGAACCGCGGCGCTTACCCGCACTTCATGCTCAAAGAGATACACGAGCAGCCGGAGGTGGTGGCGCACACGTTGCTTGGGCGCGTGGCGGGCGAGAGCGTCGATCTGAGCAAAGAGCTTGACTGGACGGCGGAGGAGGCCGCAAAATGGAAGAAGATCCATTTCGTCGCCTGCGGCACCTCGCATTACGCGACCGTCGCCGCGGCGCATATCATGGAGACGCTCGGCAAGTTTGAGATCCGGACCGAGGTGGCCTCAGAATATAGATACCGGAATATCCCGATCGACGAAGAGACGCTCGCCGTCTTCGTCTCTCAGTCGGGAGAGACCGCGGATACGCTGCACGCGGCGCGCCTTGCGAAGGCGCACGGCGCAAAGTGCCTCGTGATCACCAACGTGCGCGGTTCGACGATCCACCGCGAGGTAGGAGAAGCGCTCATCACTCCCGCCGGCCCGGAAATCGGCGTTGCGGCGACGAAAACTTTCGCGGCGCAGATAACGGTGCTGACGCTGCTGGCCATGTATCTGGCCAAGCTGCGCGGCGAACTGAGGCCGGAGACGGAAAAACGTCTTGCCTCGGCGCTGATGGATGTTCCCGGCAAACTCGCCGCCATGCTCTCGCAGGAACGGGAGATCGAGGCGCTGGCCCGCGACTTCGCCGACGCGCGCGGGTTCTTCTTCATTGGGCGCGGCATCGCCTACCCGCCCGCGCTTGAGGGGGCGCTGAAGCTTAAGGAGATATCGTATCTCCACGCTGAGGCCTATCCCGCCGGGGAGATGAAGCACGGGCCGATCGCGCTGCTTGATAAGGAGCTGCCGGTCGTTGCGCTCGTCCCGAAGAACGGCCTCTGGGAAAAGACGATCTCCAATATCGAAGAATCAATGGCGCGCAAATCGCCGATCATCGCAATTGCCACGGAGGGCGACGGGGAGATAGAGCACTATACGAAGCACATCATCTTCACGCCGGAGACGGAGCCGGAGCTCTTCCCCTTCGTCGCGATAGTGCCGCTCCAGCTCTTTGCCTATTATATAGCGAGGCAGCGCGGCTGCGACATCGATATGCCGCGAAACCTTGCCAAGAGCGTGACCGTCGAGTAAACGAAAAATTATACAGGCAGGCGGAACGATTTTCGCCTGTTCTTCTTTTTGGTGGACTGATATTGATGATAAATAAAAAAACCGTGATCCTCGTGCTTTCCGCCGCGGCGCTTTTCGCCGCTTTTTTCCTTGCCGCGGAAGGGCTCCGCGGCGGAAGAGATATCCCGCTGCTTGCGCAGGCGCGGGATTATATCTCCGCGGAGAGCGGCGTCGAGTTTATGTCGCATTTCTCCGCATTCACCGGCCTTGCCTACTGGCTGTTCTCCAACACTCTGGACTTCTTCTGGAAATTCGACGACGGGGGGCTGGCTGATTTTCTCTTTGACCTCTTCCGCGACGGGCTGCGGGACTATGAGTTTAAGCGAGACACCCCCGGCACCTTCTCGATATGAGGGCCTATACTTACATCCTGCGCTGCGCCGACGGCACTCTCTACACGGGCTGGACGAACGATCTGAAAAAGCGGCTGCTGGCCCACAATGCGGGGCGGGGCGCCAAATACACGCGTCCGCGCCTTCCTGTGGAGCTGTTCTATTACGAGTGTTTTGAGACCAAGGAAGAGGCGATGTCGCGCGAAGCCTCGATAAAAAAAATGACGCGGCGCGCCAAGCTGCTCCTAAAAATATGCAAAAATCCAGATGTCGCCCCTTGCAAATCTCCATAATGGGGAATACAATAACAAAGTTTTTGAAATAAATGTCAATAATTAAACATTTGACATTCTGTATAGAGAGGTGCTTTCAATGAAAGGTCGTACAGATATCGTTCTGGGAGTACAGTGGGGAGACGAGGGCAAGGGCCGCGTGGTCGACGCGCTCGCCGCGCAGGCGGGGGTCGTCGTCCGCTATCAGGGCGGCGCGAACGCCGGCCATACCGTCGTCGTCGATAACGAAAAATATGTCTTCCATCTCCTGCCATCCGGCATACTCTATCCCGGCAAGACCTGCGTGATAGGAAACGGCGTCGTCATGGACCCGGAGACGCTTTTCGGGGAGCTTGACGACTTGGCGGCGCGCGGCAAGAAGCTCGCGCGGCTTGTCGTGAGCCACGGTACGCACATTGTAATGCCCTACCACAAGATCATCGATAAACTCTCCGAGGGCGCGCGCTCCGAGGGGACTAAGATCGGCACCACCGGACGCGGCATCGGCCCCTGCTATGCCGACAAATACGAACGTATCGGCATCCGTGCCGAGGATCTTGTCAATCCGGAGATACTGCGGGATAAGCTGACGCGCACGCTGAAAATCAAGAATGACATTCTGACGAAGATCTACGGCGCCGAGCCGCTTGCCTTTGAAGCGGTTTATGAAGATGCCCTCAGGTGGGGCGCGCGTCTTGCGCCGATGCTCGGCGATTCATTCCTTGAGATAGACGAAGCCGTCCGCTCGGGGATAAACATTCTCTTTGAGGGCGCGCAGGCGACGCTGCTCGACGTCGATTACGGGACATATCCCTTCGTCACCAGCTCCAGCCCCTGCGCGGGCGGGGCTTGCACGGGAGCGGGGATCGGCCCCTCGCGCATCGGCCGCGCGATCGGCGTCGCGAAGGCCTACTGCACCCGCGTCGGCGAAGGGCCTTTCCCGACGGAAGAGCTGGGAGCGACCGGCGAACTGCTGCGCTCCCGGGGCGGGGAATTCGGGGCGACGACGGGCCGTCCGCGCCGCTGCGGCTGGTGCGACCTAGTCGCCGTGGACTACGCGGTGAAGGTGAACGGGCTTGACGGCATTGCCCTCACCAAGCTGGACGTCCTCGACGGCTTTGACGAGATAAAGATATGCACGGCCTATGAAATAGCCGGAGAGCTACGCCAGCATTTCCCCAGCAGCTGCGCCGAGCTTGCGAAGGCGAAGCCGGTCTATGAGACGCTGCCCGGCTGGAAGTGCGACATCTCCAAATGCCGCCGCTTCGAGGAACTTCCGCGCGAGGCGCAGGATTACGTGCGTTTTATCGAGGAGCGCGTGAAGACGCCGATCCTCCTCATCGGCGTCGGCGTCGGGCGCGAGGATACGATCGAACGCGGGATTTAGGCCTGCAAACGGTCTGCGTGTACGCATATAAAAGGCCGGCGCGGCGCCTCGTGCAGGAGGCCGCACCGGCCTCTATATGCGCGCCCGCGGGGTCATTTATTTTCGGCGCTCTCCGCCGGCAGTTTTTTCGCCTTGAGCTTTTTGTTATTTTCCGCCTTGTATATCCTAAAAAGCGCCCGGCCGAAGAAACAGAAGATGCTCCCGTGCCAGAGCGCCATATCGACGTGCCACATTGCCCGCCTTTTCCCTTGATATAATCGCTTACGGTAATATAATCCTCACCGCAGAGAAATATATCATAAAAATATCGAGGCGGCGCAGTAGTTTATCATAAAAAACGGCCGCACCTGCGGCCGTTTTTTATATGGGAACCGGGAAGATAGAGGAATTTAAACGACGTTCGGCTCGATGATCATCTCGCCGCGCTCGAAGCGCTTGTAGTCCATGATCGCTGGATCGAACGGCGGCTTGTCGCCGTTTAAGAGGGCGGTCATGATCTGTCCGGCTACCGGGCCGAGCATGAAGCCGTGGCCGGAGAAGCCGGTCGCGAGCCAGAAGCCCGGGACCTCGGTATGGCCGAGGATCGGAGCTGCGTCCGGAGTCATCTCGTAACGTCCGGCCCACTGGCGCACCACGCGGATGTTCTTCGCGCGCGGCAGCAGTTTGAGGATGGTTTTTGCGATGGAGGCCGGCGAGGTGACGGTCGCGGTGTTGTCTACGCCGGGCTGGTCGTGCACGGGGCTTTCGCCGGCGATGATCGAGCCGTGCGGGCGCTGCTGGATGTAGT
The DNA here is from genome assembly GCA_934511335.1 of uncultured Cloacibacillus sp. Lineage (GTDB taxonomy): Bacteria > Synergistota > Synergistia > Synergistales > Synergistaceae > Cloacibacillus. Next base: position 17,305 of record CAKSWL010000008.1, read on the forward strand.
AGTTGCCGCTGAAGCTCATGAGCATCGGCGGGCAGACGCCCGGGTCTACCGGCTCAGTTATGATGATCTCGTGGCGCTCGGGGCGCACGGGAATGTCAAGGCCGACCATTTTGCCGATCTCGGCCGACCAAGAGCCGGCGCAGTTGACCACGCATTCAGTTTCTATGGTGCCGCGGCTCGTCTTTACTCCGGCGATTTTGCCGTCTTTCATCTCGATGCCCGTCACTTCGGTGAACTTATGGAACTGCACGCCGTAGCGTTTGGCGGCCTCCTGGAACGCAAAGGTGGTGAGGAACGGGTCGGCGTGTCCGTCGCGCTGATGGAAGGTGAAGCCGAGAGCGTCGTCTACCGCCACGCCGGGGCAGATCTCCTGCGCGCGTTTCTTGTCATCGAAAATTTCGGAGTTGATGCCGAGTTTGTGCTGAAGCACGACGTTCTTTTTAAACTGCTCCCACTCGTGCTCCTGGTAGGCGACGAGCAGGTAGCCGCCCTGGTTGAGGCCGGTGGGCAGCCCGAGCTCTTCGTCAAGCTGTTCAAAGGTCTCAAGGCAGCGCAGCGCCATCAGGCAGTTCAGCTCAAGGCCCCACTGGGCGCGGATGCCGGCGCCGCAGCGGCCTGTCGAGCCGGAGCAGACACTGTTTTTTTCTACGAGATGGACGTTCTTTCTCCCTGATTTCGCAAGATAATAGGCGGTCGCAGTCCCTACTATTCCGCCTCCGATGATCACGACATCGGCTGTTTTCGGAAAATCACTCATACTCCGCACCTCCTATTTGGGGTTGTCTTCAAAGTCTTTGGCGAGAAGACTGAGCTTGATCGGCTTGACGGGCGGTCTCATGGTGCCGGGGCCGATCTCTTCAAAGGTCTTGCCGGTCGCTCTGGCGATCTCTTTCATTATTATGTCGCGGCAGCCGCGTCCCTGGCAGGGGCCCATGCCGACGCGCAGTTCGCGCTTAAGTTCGTCGAACGTGTCGTAGCCGCGCGCGATCCACTCGCGGATGGTCTCCATTTCGACCTCTTCACAGCGGCAGACGACGTGGAATTCCGGCGTTTCGTGAACTTTGATCGCGCGGATGTCGTCCGCGAGTTCCTTCGGGATGACGACTGAAACGACATATGTCTTGTCGCGCAAGGGCTCGGTCACCGCCAGCACTTCTCCCTCAGCCACCTCTTCGCCCGTCCTGTTGAGGCAGGCGACCTTCTGTCCC
>CAKSWL010000009.1 GCA_934511335.1 uncultured Cloacibacillus sp.
ACTCACAACATGAGTGCAATCCTTGAGAGGCTCAGATATTGAGATAACCTTTCCCTCGGCGACAACCTTTCCCGTCCTGTTGAGGCATTTTACGACCTCTCCCTTATCGGGAAGAGGGAGCAGTTCATGCGGCAGCTTGAGGACGGCGGCCTCATCGGAGTATGTAAGGTCGGCGACGAAGCAGGCCAGTCCAGGGCAGCGCGCCGCACAGAGGCCGCACCCGGTGCACTTCGCGTAGTCTATCTCCGGGGTATCGTTGATGTCGTCGTGCGGTACTATCGCCCCGGAAGGACATATCGTCGCGCAGGGGTTGCATGGAATCCTCTGCGGGCATTCAACTATGACATAGCCGCCGCGTTTTTCCTGCCACGCCCCAGCAGGAGGCAGGATCGCGCCTTCGCAGTGTTCCACCAACACGCCGCTGTTGTAAAGCTTCTCTTTATCATGTATGCAACCGCAAGCCATCTCTATGCCTCCCATCCGTCTACCATGACCTGAGCGATCCCGCTGAGGATCTTTGTGCCGACTTCGCCGGCGCGGAGATGTTCAAGCCTTGTCCAGTATTCATTGAATTTACGGTCGTCGACGGCATGTCCCAGTGCCTTTGCCGCGCTGAAGCCGGCTATTCTTCCTTCAACCATGGCCGCCGAGGCCTCCTCGATTCCGGAGGCGTCTCCCGCCACCCACAAGTCGGGGTTGCTTGTGCGCATCGTTTTGTCTCTCAAAGGAACGTAGCCGCAAAGCTGTGGGACGTAACGCATCTCGGCGTCGGCCATCCAAAACATTTCCGTCGTAGGGGTAAGCCCTACGGCCATGCAGATGACGTCGCAGTCGATTTTCACCGGTTCGTTTATCGGCTGGAAATTATCGTCGATCTCCGATATTACGGCTCCCGTCACCATATTGTCTCCTAGCGCTTCCAGAATCGTATGCCTGAGAAGGATCGGGATTCCAAGACGGCGGATTTTTGCTGCGTGGACCCAATAACCTCCGACTTTGGGCATCGCCTCGATGACAGCCGCAATTTCAACTCCTGCCTGCATAAGCTGATAGCTTACAATGAGCCCGATGTTTCCGGCTCCGACCATGACGACCTTCTTGCCCGGCACGACTCCGTATAAGTTCATAAGCGTCTGAACGGCGCCGGCTCCGTAGACGCCGGGCAAGTCGTTGTTCGGGAAAAGGAGCAGCCTTTCCTGCGCTCCCGTAGCCATAATGGTTTTCTTCGCCTTTACCCGGTAATACGACTCTTCGCCCTCCATCGCGGTGTAAAGCCCGTCCTCAGGAAAGAAGCCTGTTACCGTTGTATTTGTGCGGATTTCGACATTATCTCCAAGACTCTTTATTTCGTCCATAAGTATGTCGGCGATTTTAAAACCTCTGGTTCCAGCATATTCATCCTTGCTGCCAAAGAATTTATGCGTCTGTTTGACGAGCTGTCCGCCCGCATGAAGGTCGCTTTCCATGACCAGAACCTTTGCGCCGGCTCCGGCCGCCTCTGCCGCGGCGCAGAGGCCAGCCGCCCCTCCGCCTATCACAAGCAAATCTGTCTCAACTAAATTATTCATCACGCGTGCCCCGCCTTACTGTACTTCAAGAGGCACAAGGCCTCTGCCATGCTGCGTCTCGATGTTCATTCCCTCTTTAAGAGGGGTCACACAAGTTCTCACATTTGGGACTCCATCCACGACCATAAAACATGAGCTGCATTTACCGATCGCGCAGAAAAAACCGCGAGGCCGCTTCATAGCGGGCGTGATCCTATAAACCTGCACTCCGTTTGCGTGGAGCGCCACCGCTATGGGTTCGCCCTCATGCCCTTTGAGCCTTTTTCCGTCAAAGGTAAATACAACCTCTCTGCCGTGCCGGAACTCCAATATAGGGTGCTTCTGAATAAGTTCCATGCGCTTCCCCCTCCTTAAAGCTTTTATAGGTTATCGTTGCTAAAAACAAAAAATATATAAAAATCATATATACTTATTGTATTCTAAAAAAACAAAAGCGATTATTTTTCATAAGAATACATAGTATACGATGTATATTAGCGGTGTTTGAGACTTTTTGTCAAGCGGTGCTGATATAATCCTGATTGCCGGGGCTGCACCACGCTCCATTTGGCGCCGAATGCTTCAATTCCCTGCGGGGACGCATCTTCCGCTGCCGCGTTGTATATCAGCTCCGGGCCGTGCGGCGGTTTTTCTGCGAGGGGCGCGTTTTGGCGTACGTCGCCTCATGCGGGCCGCGCGGAGCTGGATGGCGGGCTTTCTGATATGCAGGACCTGCTGCGGCAGAGAAGTTTTTGAGCCTGTTCACGCAAGCGGTGATTGTGTCATCCGGAGGCATTGGTTCCTTCATTGTCCGTGAGTCACAGTTAAGGAAACACTGCTCAATTGAAAATCAGCCGGAATGATAACCAACGTGAGTCCCGTTGATTACGGCCGGAGAGCATAAATCTATGACTTCGTGCGGATCGGCTGGTTTGTCTATCAGATGTGCCGGGCGCTGAACAGGCAGCTTCAAAGCGTCGCGCATGGCCTATATCGATACGCCTTGCGCGACGGTCGTGGCCGCCTGTGACGCGAATGGCGCATCTGTTCAGCGGCTGCTTAGTTTTTGCCTTCGCGCGTCGACCCTTCGGCTTGCCATTGCCTTTAATATCTTATAAATAAAGTGTAAATATATCCTGTTTTTTTGTGTATGGTTAAAATATTAATATTACATATAGTAATATGCTTTAGTTTTTTAGATTAAATTTCTATTTAACAATAGATTTTGAATAATGCAAGGTTTGACAAATGCAATATGAAACTATATATATACACTGGGTTCTAGATAAGTTTTGTGCTAATAAAATCATTAGTATACAAAGTATGCATTGGGTACGTTGTATGATGAAGTGTGGGGAAATTACATAATCAGAGGTGTGCAAGGAATATATTAAGTGCGCTGTTGTGTGTCGTAGTTTTAAGTCCGCAACAAATTAATGTGGGTATTTTTGTATGACACAGCGTTTGCTGTGCCATATGGAGATATATGCGTCATAAAACACAGGAGGCGATATATTTATGGGAGTATCATCAATCGGGCAGCAGGTAGAGGCATTCTTGGAGTTTTTTGCATGGACGGTATTATGGAATAAGTATTTTGCCGTAATGTTTATCGTGTTGGGGCTTTATCTCACAATAGGCATGCGCTTTTTTCAGTTCCGCCGTTTTGGGGATATTATGCGCAACACGATTGGGACTCTCTTCAGCAAAAAGAAAATTGTGAAGAAAGACGGCGACAAGACTGTTACGGTTTCGGCTTTCGGCGCTTTTGCCACGGCGCTTGGGAGCACGGTCGGCAACGGCAACATCGCCGGTGTTGCCAGCGCCATCGCGCTGGGCGGACCTGGCGCAATATTTTGGATGTGGCTCTGCGCCTTTGTCGGCATGGCGACCAAGATGAGCGAAATTATTCTTACCCAGACATATAAGCAGGTGGACCCCTCAGGAATTTCTTTCGGAAGCGCGGCCTACTACATCCAAAAGGGGCTTGTGGAGGAAAGAGGCTGGAAATGGTGCAAAGTCCTTTCTACCATTTTTTCAATCGGTTTGCTCTGCGCTTTTTATATCACACCTGGGCCCTATGTTGTCGCTGAATCAGTACAGGCGGGATTCAACCTCTCCAGAGTTGGCGCGATCCTCTTTTCATGCGCCTATGTAGCTATTCAGCTGATTGTAATTAACGGCGGTATCAAACGCATAGTCAAGTTTGCGGAGAGTATAGTGCCCTTTATGGTCATTGCATACTTCGCGGTGGCGTTTTTCCTTATCCTAAGAGATATTCCCGCGACGATCGCAGCATTTAAGTCTATCTTCTATTATGCGTTTAACCCCACGGCGGCAATCGGCGGCTTCGCAGGCGCAAGCGTTATGATGACGCTGCAGATTGGCGTTGCCAGAAGCGTTTACAGCAACGAAGCAGGTTGGGGGAGCTCCCCGATCGTTCACGCTACCGTTGATGTAGACCACCCCGTGCGCCAGGGGCTTTGGGGCGCGTTTGAGGTGTTCGTCGACACGATAGTGGTCTGCACGATAACGGGGCTGATAGTCGTCATAACCGGCGTGTGGGAGACCGGCGAAGGCGGAGCGGGGTCTGTCGGCAAGGCGCTGAGCCAGGCATTTGGCCCCATCGGAGGAATGAGCCTCGCCACATTTATCTTCATCTTTGCGATCACGACCTCTACGGGCTGGTACGCTTACCTTGAAGCCCTCGTAGGTTTCCTTGTCCGCGACAAACCCGCGTCCGTGCGCGAAAAAATTGTTAAATTCATCACGCGTACGGGGCCCTTCTTCGGACTTGGCGCCACAATGTTCTTCTTCTGGAACGGCACAGTTCCAGCGGTTGCCTGGATGGTTCTTGATATTCAGTCTGCGGTACCGGTCTATGTCAACGTCGTTGCCTTGGCGCTGCTTTCGCCGGTCATCTTCCGAAAGGTCAAGGAGTTCGAAACAAATTTCCTCGATCCTGAAAAAGCGGCCCGTGCGGCTGCGGCAGTCAGCGAAACGAACTAAAATCCTACGACGCGGCGCCGTGTCGCAAGTTCAAAAGAATTATGCCGCAAGACGGCTTCGATGGTACGCCGGTACTCTAACGCGGAGCTATGGCAAGATTAAAAAGGGCGGCAAATCTTTGATGAATATAATAAAGCGGGACAGGGGCTTTGATCATACCCCGTCCCTTTTTTGTTTTTAATAAAATTAAAACAGGACAATATTAAGAAGAAAAACGCCCCGCCGCCCCCTGGCTGAGCGCTTTCTGCCGCAAACGGCGCTTGCCGCGTTTCAGGAAAGTCAGATTGGAGGGTTTAAAGTAATAACCAATCATTGATGAATATTTTTGCCTCAGAAGGCAGGAATGTAAAGTGCGCAGCTTGCCGTTTGATAAAGAGAATGTATAATTGAATTTACAAAAATGACATTTGCGGCAAAAATATTTATTAATGAGGCGGCAAATATGGAGTTAAACAGAGAGATATATATTAAATAGGTTGATCACTCGCAAGCACGATGGATTTGCTAAAGCAATTGCCGGCATTTAATGATGCAAAAATCCTCTTTGTAGAATACGTTGTTTTATAATCTTTCGATAGAGAAGGGGATCCTGGAAGATCATATCATTAGCATTTGCATTCGATCCCGCAGAGGATCTGATAAAAATAGGAGCTATGAAAAAATGATAAAAATACTATTTGTCTGCCACGGCAATATTTGCCGCAGCCCGATGGCGGAGTTTGTGATGAAGGATATGGCCGCCCGCCGGGGGCTGGGGGGAGGCCTCCTGATCATGTCCGCGGCGACGAGCAGAGAGGAGATCGGCTGCGATATGCACCCGGCGTCACAGGCCAAGCTGCGCGCCGAGGGCGTGCCTTTCGAGAGTCGTCAGGCGGTGCGGCTCACGCGCGCGGATTATGAAAAATTTGATTATATCGTCGGGATGGACGGACCGAATATCCGCGATATCCTGAGGGTCTGCGGCGGCGATCCTGACGATAAGGTGTGGAAGCTGATGGATTTTACCGATGAGGCGGGCGAGGATGTCGCCGACCCGTGGTATACGGGGAACTTTACCCGAGCTTATGACGACATCAAAAAAGGCTGCGGCGCGCTGCTGGAGAAGCTGCGCGCGGAGGGACGGCGGTGACCGCCCTCTCGCGCGCCGTTATGGACTCGTTTTTGGGGGAGAACGGCTGATGTCGCCGATAGCCAATCTCAGCGTGCTGGAGATAGTCGGCGTCGTAAGCTTCGCGCTGCTTGGCGCGCACACGGCGGTGCAAAGGCGCATGGATCTGTTCGGCGTCACGATCCTCGCCTTTACAGCGGCCTGCGGCGGCGGCGTGCTGCGCGACGTCGTGATGGACAGAGGCATCCCGGTATTTTTCTCGAATTACCAGACGATACTTATCGTGATGCTGTCTGTGGCCGCCGTGGTCGTGGCGCCGCAGCTTTTTAAGGTGCAGTGGCTGCTGGTGGTGCTGGACGCGATCGGCCTATCTTTTTTCGCCGTCGACGCGGGCATCAAGGCGATAGATCTCCATTATAATTTCGTACAGTTTCTTTTTGCCGCGGTGATCACGGGCATCGGCGGCGGTATCCTGCGCGACCTGCTGGCGCAGCGGGTCCCCGTTATTTTCCGTCACGACATCTACGCGCTGGCGGCAATTGCCGGCTGTTCTTTTCTCTGGTTCGCGCGGCGGGCGGTAGGCCTCGCCCCCGCGGCCTACGCGGCGCTTTTTATGATTCTCGCCGTGCGCCTGATATCGGTCTATTTCAATATCAATCTGCCCTTGATCAAGATCGGGATGACGAAAAGGGGAGGCCGCTGAGGCCTCCCCTTCAAGTAAGGTTGAATTTTTATTTAGGGAGCTGCTGATCATATGCGCCATTCGCATCACAGCCAGGCCCCGGCCGCCGCGCAAGGCCTATCGATATACGCCCTGCGCGGGGCTTTAAAGCCGCCCGTTCAGCGCCCAACACATCTGACAGACAAACCAGCCGATCCGCATTATAGTCTTCGGCTCTTCGGCCGTAATCAGCAGGACTTACGTTGGTTATTGTTCCGGCCGATTTTCAATTGCTCAGCGGCTCCTTGGCTTTAGTCGGCGATTTTAAGCTCGACGAAAGCCTCCGGCGTGATGACGCGGAAGGTGAAGGTCTCGGTGATGTAGAAGTTGACCTCGGTCGCGCTGTGCGACTGGTAGCCGATGGAGAAGTCCTGTCCGACGACGAGTTCGCTGTCGCCGCCGCGCATGGAGGTGACGAAGTTTGTCGTGTACTGTTTCGAGAGGACGATCTTGTCGACGATCTTCTCAAGGCTCTTTCTAAGCGGGTAGGCGGAGTTCGAGGTGGCGATCTTTTCCCAGACCTGCTTAGAGCAGACGAAGACGTAGGGGCCGCCGACGTTGCGCGAGGCGAGGGTCTGTGTGGCGTTATAGACCGCATTGATCAGAGCGCCGTCGTCGAGCGCCGCTTCAATGGGTTCGTTGTCCGTTTCGATCTCTATTCCGAGTATCCCTGCCTCTTCGAGCCCTTTGAATACCGCCGTGTCTTCAAAGAGGGCCGCCTGGCGCGCCGCATCCTGGAGCGGCGTGAAGTCGGTCGTTTTGCATCCGCGTGAGATGTCGTCGAGGTCCCACATCGGCATGGCGAAGGGCACGCGTATCTCCACGAGGGGGAGGACGTCGCGGATGCCGTAGTTTACGCCCTCAACGGGCGACTCTTCGGCGAGCGTCAGCGTTCCCTCTGATATTGAATCGCACTGCCAGCCCTTAGGGTCTGAGACGTCCGCGACGCGGCGTCCGGTAAGTACGCCGCGGAGTACGTCCGTAGCCTGGCTGTCTATTTTCGCCCATGCTTCGCTGGATATCGGCGCAAGTGATCTTTTTAGAATGTCCATAATTTTAGCTCCCTTCCGTATTGTACTTAAATATTATAATTTCCCGATTTTTAGGTCCTGCCCGTGCGCGGCAGGGGCGGCGCCAGGGCCGTCTTCAAGGTCGATGCCCATCGTTCCGGCCTGCGCGTTTGCGACGTATTCGCCGATCTCTTTGTCCCAGCCGTTCATGTACACCTTGAGCCAGCCGACGAGCATCGCCGAGTGTTCGATCTCCTCGTCGCGGTTGTGCGCCATGATGCGCTTTAAGTCTTCGTTGGTGCAGGTGTTGACGCGCTGATTATAATAATCGATCGCCTCGAGTTCCTCCTGAAGGCTCTTGAGCGCCTGGGCGATGTCTACCGTCTGCTTGTTGAGCAGGCTGTAAGGTTCTGTGTATGCTTCCATGTTTTTAAGCTCCTCTCTGTCATTTTATGCCTTGTGTCAGCATTTTAATGGATGTGACCGTTTTGCCTATCCCCTATTCTAGCAGATAGGGGTAAAAGTCAGCCAGTTATTCTTATTTGAAACTGTTTTAACTATATCACAAATGTTAGCGGAAAAAAACCGTAATTAACGCACAAACAGCGGCACCGTCCCGCGGCCGGAAATGTCAAAATATCCCTTGTCGGTGAGTTTCAGCTCCGGAATGACGGAGAGCGACATGAAGCTCAAGAGCATGAAGGCGTGGGGGGCCGTGCAGCCCAGCGCGTCGCGCGCCGCCGCCAGTTCATCGAGCTTGGCGCGGCCTTCGCCGACGGTCAGCAGGCTCATGAGTCCGCCGACCGGCAGCTCGATTTCCGCGAGGATCTTTTCCCCCTCTGCGATGACGATGCCGCCTCGTAGACGCGCCAGCTCGTGCAGCGCCGTCGCCATCGAGAGGTCGTCCATGCCGGCGCAGGTGAAGTTGTGCGCGTCGTGGGCGATGGAGGAGGCGACGGCGCCGCGTGCAATGCCGAGGCCGTGGAGGAAGCCGACGGCAAAGCGTCCGCTGCCGCGGTTTTTTTCGACCACGGCCATCTTCGCGAGCCCGCGCTTTGGGTCGGCGCAGGCGAAGCCGCCGATATTCGTCGGCGCCATTTGACGCGTCTGGGTGATGACCTGTCCAGGAATAACGCCGATGACGTTTATTTTGGCGAGCGGGTCATCTATTTTGACGCGCAGCTCGTCAGCCGTCGGCGTGCGTACCTCCCGTCCATATCCGGGAAGCGCGGCAGTGACGGCGGGCGAAATTTGATGAAGCGTCCGTCCGTCCTCAGCGACGAGTTCTCCGCGCTTCCAGACTTTGAGGACGCGGAATTTTTCGTTCAGGCCGTCCGTCATGACGAGGTCGGCGATGTGCCCCGGCGCGATCATACCGCGGTCGTCGAGGCGGAAATATTCTGCGGGGGTCAGCGTGACGGTGCGCAGCGCCGCAAGCGGTTCGACGCCGCATTCGATCAGCTCGCGGAGGCAGCCGTTGAGGTGCCCGCGCTGGATCATGAAGTTTGGCGTGATGTCGTCGCTGACGGCGAGGCAGCGGACCGCGAGGCCGGGCCGGGCCGCAAGTATGGGGGCGAGGGCTTTAAGGTTTCTTGCCGTCGCTCCCTGGCGGATCATGACGTACATGCCGCGGCGCAGTTTTTCCATGGCCTCATCCACGCTTTCGCATTCGTGGTCCGAGGTTATTCCGCCGAGCAGGTAGGCTGACAATTCTTTTCCCCGCACGCGCGGCGCGTGCCCGGTGATCACCAGGCCGCGGGCGGCGTCAAGCTTGGCCCAGACCTTGTCGTCGCCGTAATAGACGCCGGGGAAGTTCATCATCTCGCCGAGGTGGGTGCAGGTGCCGTCGGCGAAGAGCTTTTCGATCTCGCCGGCCTCGATCTCCTCAAGAGGGGTTTCCTGCGCCGAGGCGGGGACGCAGGAGGGGGCGCCGTAGTAAAAATCAACCGGCAGCCCCTCGCTCTCGCGGCGCATGAAACGTATTCCCGCGACGCCGCAGGTGTTCGCGATCTCGTGCGGGTCGGCCATCACCGTTGTGGTGCCGAGCGGCGAGATCGCCGCAGCCAGGCTGCGCGGCGTCATGAAGGTGCTCTCGACGTGCATATGTCCCTCGATGAAGCCGGGAAGCAGCAGACGCCCCGCGCAGTCGACAGTCTCTTTTGCCTCATATCCGCCGCCGATGCCGACGATTATCCCGTCTTTTACGGCGATGTCGCCGCTTTCGTACTCCATCGTGCAGAGGTTTGCGAACGCGGCGTTTTTGAAAAGCAGGTCGCAGGGCTCTTCGCCCAGCGCGCTTTTTAATAATGGTTTGAAATTCATCTCTGACCGCCCCCAATTTATTGGCTCTTAAATGGTAAAATACTCTTTAGGAATGGATATTTTATATTGTAACAGGGAAATTGTATATTGTGAAAGCGGGGAATGCGGATGACGAATTGCAGCTGTAACGTCCAGGAGGTAAACGACTATATCCTCCCCGTCGTTAAGAATAAAAAACTTTCAGGGAGGCTCTTTTGGATGACCTTCGCGGCCCCGGAGCTAGCGCGGCGCGCGAGGGCCGGCCATAGCGTGATGGTATTTCCGAACGAGGGGACGGACCCTCTTCTCGGACGCCCCTTTGCGGTGGCGGACGCGGATAAAGAACGCGGAGAGTTTTCCGTCTGTTTTGTTTTGGTCGGGCGCGGCACGGAGATGATGAGCCGGGTGCCTGCCGGTACGAAGCTGCGTGTACGCGGCTTTCTCGGCAGGCCCTGCCCGGAGACCGGAGACGAGCTGATCTTAGCCGGCGGCGGCGTCGGCGCGGCGGTGCTGATGATGAAGAAGCGCGAGCGCCGCGAGCGCAGCTCCCTTTATATTGGAATGCCGGGAAGGGGTTACGAGGGCTACGCGGAGGAGATACTTTCAATACATCCCGACGCGCGGATATTCACCGACGACGGCTCCTTCGGCGAGGGAGATTCGATGTTCAAAGCGCTGCCGCGCCCGCTTGGCGAGGGGATGCAGGTATGGAGCTGCGGCCCGGAGGGCTTTCTCGAGGCGATGCGCCGCTATTATGAGGATACCCCGCGGCGGCTATATTATCTGCTCGACAAGCGCATGGCCTGCGGCTACGGCGGCTGTATGGGCTGCGTCATCGAAACTGCGGACGGCCCGAAAAGGGTCTGCGTCGATCAATCGATCTTCAGAGCGGACGAGGTGAATCTCCATGACAACTAATATATCGGTGAAGATCGGCGCCCTGTCGCTCGACAGTCCCGTCATTCCCGCCTCTGGCGTCTGGCCCTACGCGCCGGAATTCTGGCGCGGTCCGAAGCTCAATGGGATCGGCGCGCTGTGCACGAAGGCGATCAGCCTGGAACCGCGGCGCGGCAACCGCGGCGTCCGCGTCTGGGAGACGCCCTCCGGCGTGCTCAACAGCATCGGGCTGCAAAACTGCGGCGCGCGGGAGTTCGTGGCGCGTTATGCGGAGCTGGTGAAGGATTGCCCGCGTCCCGTGATCGCCAACGTCGTTATGGAACGCCCGCACCAGACGCAGGAGACGCTGCGCATCCTTAAGGATATGGAAGGCCTCGCCGCCGCCGAGCTGAATATCTCCTGCCCTAACGTCGACGGCGAGGGGATGGCCTGGGGCGTGGAGTGCGGCTCCGCCGCCGAGGCGGTGCGCGCCGCGCGGAAAATATGGCGCGGTCCCCTGTGGGTGAAGATGACCCCGCAGACCGCCGACCCCGCGGCGGTGGCGCGCGCGCTTGAGTCCGAGGGCGCGGACGCCATCGTCTGCGCCAACACCTGGCTTGGTATGTCGATCGATATGGCGACGGGCAAGCCGGCCTTCGACCGCGTCGTCGCCGGACTGTCGGGCCCCGCGGTGTTCCCGCTTTCGCTGCGCATGGTCTGGCAGGTCGCGGGCGCCGTATCGATTCCCGTCGTCGGCTGCGGCGGCGTGACTGCCGCCTCCGACTGCATGGGGATGATCGTCGCGGGAGCTTCCGCCGTCGAGGTGGGGAGCGCCTTTTTTAACAACATCAGCGCCGGCGAGGCGATCTGCGGCGGGCTGCCGGAGTTGATCGCCCGTTACCGTGCGGAAGGGCTCTCTGAACTTGTCGGCTTTGCGCGGACAAAATAATTTTAATTTATTGCAAGAGGTTATCATGGAAGATAAAAAAATCGTTGTGGCAATAGACGGCCCCGCGGGCGCGGGGAAGAGCACCGTGGCGCGCGCGGTAGCCGGGAGGCTTGGGCTGCCCTATCTTGATACCGGCGCTCTCTACAGGGCGATCGCCTGGAAGCTGGACAAAGAGGGGGTCGCGCCGGAGGAGGGTGAGCGTATATCAAAGGCGCTTGCTTCGTTTTGTCTTGAATTTTCCTGCGGAGGCATAGTGGCTGACGGCACGGACATCACGGCGGCGATACGCACGCCGGAGATAGACCGGATAGTTTCGGCCTATGCCGCGAGGCCCGAGGTGCGCGGCGCGCTCATCGAATTGCAGCGCGCGCAGGCCGTGAACGGCCTTGTCGCCGACGGCCGCGATATGGGTACGGTCGTCTTTCCCGATGCGGAGCTTAAGATATTTCTCACCGCCTCCGCCGAGGAGCGCGCGCGCCGCCGCTGTCTGGAACGGCGTGAACGCGGTGAAGAGGCCGATTATGACGAAATACTGCGGCAGGTGATCGAACGCGACAATTACGATATGACGCGGGAGATCGCGCCGCTGCGCCCGGCGCCGGGCTGCATCATCCTCGACAGCTCCGATATGGACGCAGCCCAGGTGACGGACGCCGTCGCCTCGCTGGCCAGACAGTTTATGGTTCAGGAAAACCGTTGAGCAGACAGCGGCGTTCTGCCATTGACCTTTCGCTGAAGCCGCCGAAGGCGGTGATCGCCGCCGTCGACTGCGGTGGCGCTGACGACACCGAGCAGTCTCTCGACGAGCTGGTGATGCTGCTGGAGAATGTCGGCGTGCCGGTGGCGGCCCGCGTCGTGCAGAAACGGAAGATGCCCGACCCCGCCCATTTCTTAGGCGCGGGCAAGGCGCTGGAGATCAAGGAATACGCGCAGCTGAACGAGGTCACCCATCTCGTAGTCGACGATTTTCTTTCGCCGACGCAGAAGAGCAATTTGCAGAAGATCACCGCTTTGCAGGTATGGGACCGCGCCTTCGTGATCATGAAGATATTTGAGAGCCGCGCCCACACCGCGGAGGCTAAGCTGCAGGTCGAACTGGCGCAGTACCGGTACGAGATCCCGAGCCTCAAAGGGCTCGGACATCAGATGTCCCGCACCGGCGGCGGCATTGGAACGCGCGGCCCCGGCGAGACGGAGTTTGAAAGGCACCGCCGTAAGCTTGACCGGCGTATGAAGAGCATAGAACAGCGGCTGAACGAGGTTCGCCGCCGCCGTGAGGAACGGCGCGCGCGCCGGCGGCGCGACGGCATGCCGGTGGCGGCGCTCGTGGGGTACACGAACAGCGGCAAGTCCACCCTCTTACAGGCGCTATCCAAAGACGCGGGGATCGTTGCGAAGGATCAGCTTTTCTCGACGCTTGATACGGTGGTGCGGAAGATCGGCTACCGCGACGATGAAGGCTCTTTCCTGCTCTCCGATACGGTAGGCTTCATCCGCAAGCTCCCGCCGGAACTGGTGGCGGCTTTCCGGGCGACTCTTGAGGAGGCGGCGAACGCAGATTTGCTGCTGCTCGTGCTTGATTCCGCCGCCAAAGAGTCCGTTGAAACGCTGGAGATCGTACTTGGGACGCTGCGCGTTCTTGAAGCCGACCACCTGCCGCGCATCGTCGTGCTCAATAAGATCGACAAGAGCGGCGAGGCTGCGGACTTTATCGCGGTGGAGCTTCGCGCGCGGGGCGAGCGTGTCGTTTGCGTCTGCGCGCTTGACGGACGCGGCTTTGAAGAGCTGCTTGCCGAGATCCAAAAAAGTTTTTCCGGTTAAGTTGCCTTAACCGGCATAAAAGATATATCATAAAGAGATGAACATATCTGCGGCGCTGAACGGATAGGCAGCCGACGGTTTTTGCTTGCCGGTGTGACGGCGGGCCGCGCGCGGAGATACACGAGATCGTTTAATTTAAAAGGGTGATTTGCATGTACGTAAGCATGACCGGTTTCAGCCGTTCTCAGATGCAGACATCATGGGGAACGCTCAGCATGGAGATATCGAGCGTCAACCACCGTTATCAGGAGATATCTGTGCGCCTGCCGCGCGAGTTCGCGAGCTGGGAGCCGTGGTTTCATCAAAAACTGCGGAAGCTTTTCCGCCGCGGAAAGGTGCAGATAAGGATGGAAGTGCTCTGGGCGCAGGCCTTTAAGACGGGGCGCGTTAACCGGGAGGTGCTGCTCTCCTATTGCGGAGAGCTGCTAGAGCTGCGCCGCGGCCTCGCGCTGCCGCTTGACCTGGATATCGAACAGATGCTCTCCCTCCCGGGGGTGCTCGATCTGCCGCGGTTTGACGACGAAGAGGGATCGCAGACCGTCGAGGCCGTCTTCGAGGAGCTGCTGACCAACGCCGCCGCCTCATGGCAGCGGATGCGCGAGACGGAGGGCGCTCATCTGCGCGGCGAGGTGCTGGGCCACCTCGCGGAACTTGAACGGCTGGCGGCTTTGATAGAGGAACGCTGGCTGCCGACGCGGGACGCCGCCTTCGCCGCGATGCACGCGCGCGTCTGTGAAGCGCTTGAGAGGATGGGCGAAAAACTTGAAGAGTCGCGTTACATGCAGGAGATCGTCCTGCTGACCGATAAATGGGACGTCTCCGAAGAATTGGCGAGGCTCAAGAGCCATATCGCGAAGTTCCGCGCGACCGGTGAGGATGCCGAGAGCGCCGGACGCAAGCTCGACTTTATCGTGCAGGAGATGAACCGCGAGGTCAACACCTTAGACTCGAAGGTGGCCGACGCTGATATCCGCTGGCTCGCCGTGGACGCGAAGGCCTGCCTTGAGCGTATCCGCGAGCAGATACAGAATTTGGAATAAAATGTCTTACAAACTTGTGCATGTCGGATTCGGCAATATGGTAGTCGCGGAGCGGGTGGTCTCGATAATCAGCCCCGACTCCGCCCCCATCCGCCGCCTCAAGGACGAGGCGCGCGAAGCGGGGCTTCTTGTGGACGTGACCCAGGGCCGCAAGACGAGGGCGATATTGATAATGGACAGCAGGCATGTGATCCTCTCGGCGATACAGCCGGAGACGATCACGGCGCGTTTCGAGGGCGAGGGGGAGCGGTCATGAGGGGTACGCTGTATGTCTTTTCCGGCCCCGCCGGCGTGGGGAAGGGCACGGTGCTCCAGCGGGCGCTGAAAGAACTTCCCAATATCGGTTATTCCGTCTCGTGCACCACAAGAGAGCCGCGCCCAGGTCTCGACGCAGAGGGAGAGACCTATTATTTTATCTCGGACGAAGAATTTCGCCGCCGGATCGCGGCGGGAGACTTTCTGGAATACGCAAACGTACACGGGCACCTTTACGGCACCCGCCGGGATATCGTCGAAAAGGCGCTTGCGTCGGGCCGGGACATCGTTCTTGAAATAGACGTCCAGGGTGCATTTATCGTGAAAAGAAAGATGCCGGAGGCGGTGACGGTCTTTGTAAAGCCGCCCTCTTTCGACGAACTGGCCCGCCGTCTGCGAAAACGCGGCAGCGAAAGCGCCGCCGAGCGGGAACTGCGCATGAGGAACGCCAAAGAGGAGCTGGCTCACGCCAAAGATTACGATTATGTGATCGTAAACGACGTCGTGGCAAACGCGGTGGAAGAATTTATAAAAATTGTGAAAAAGCAGAGGGAGGAAAACAAATGATTTACATGGACCTTGAGAAAATTTACCGGGAAAGGGGTATTCCCAACAAGTACATCCTCACGCTCGTCATCGCGGCGCGCGCGCGCCAGCTCAGCGAACGCAAGGACTTAGGCGGCGATGAGAAGTATATTTCAAGAGCGGTGGACGACGTGACCGAAGGCAAGATATCCTATAAGATAACCACCCCGCTTCCTAAGACAGAAGATGTCCCCGCGGCATAAAAAAATACTCTTCGGCGTAAGCGGCGGCATCGCCGCTTATAAGGCGCCCGACCTGCTTCACGGCTGGGTGAAGATGGGCTTTGAGGTGGAGACGATCCTCACGGAATCCGCCGAGGCTTTTGTCAGCCCGATGGTGCTTTCGACTCTCAGCAAGCGCCGCGTCTGGCGCGAGCGCGATTTCCTCTCGCCTGAATACGGCTGGCAGATACCGCATATAGCGCTTACCGACTGGGCCGACATCTTTGTGATCGCTCCCTGCACCGGCAACGTACTGCGGATGGCGGCGGAGGGGGACGGCGCGACGCTGCTCGGCGCGGCGCTGCTCGCTAACGAAAAACCGCTGCTGCTCTTTCCGGCGATGAACTGCAAGATGCTCTCAAGCGAAGCGGCGCGGCGGCATATGGAAACGCTCGCGGCCCGCGGCGCCGTCGTCGTGGACCCAGACAGCGGCATGCTCGCCTGCGGCTACGAGGGGAAAGGACGCCTGCCTGCCGCCTCGGTGATAAACGATTATGTGAAGATGGCGCTCTGCACGGACAAAGACCTCTTCGGCCTCCGCGTGGCGGTGACGGCGGGGCCCACGCACGAGTATATCGATCCCGTGCGCTATATAAGCAATCCCAGCAGCGGCAAAATGGGGTATGCAATCGCGCGCGCCGCCTGGCAGCGGGGGGCCGACGTCACCCTGATCACCGGGCCGACCTCCCTTACGCGGCCTGCGGGAATAAAGATAGTGGAGGTTGTGAGCGCCGACGATATGTATGAGGCCTGTATGAAGGCCTCAGAGGAGGCCGACGTCATTGTGAAGGCCGCCGCCGTCGGCGATTACCGGGCCGCCAGCCGCGCCGGCCAGAAAATCAAGCGTGGGGGGGCGCGTGAGTTTAACCTCGAGCTGGTCCAGAACCGGGATATCGCCGCCGCCCTCGGCCGAAAAAAGAGGCCGGGGCAGATACTTGTCGGTTTTGCCGCGGAGACTCAGGATGTGATAGAGAACGCGCGGCGGAAGATGACGGAAAAGAACCTCGACATCGTCGTCTCCAACGACGTCCTCTCAAAGGGCGCCGGCTTCGCGGTGGACACGAACGTGATAACGATACTGGAACGCGGCGCGGAGCCGCTGTGTTTCTCCGGTACGAAGGAGGAGGCGGCCGACCGTCTGCTTGACGCAGTCGCCGCGCGTACCGCAAAACTATAATGGCCCTTGTGCAGGCTGCGATCCCGGCCCCCTGGTGGACGCCTCTCACCTATAGCCATGACGAGCTCCTGCCCGAGGGCCTTCGCGTCTCAGTGCCCCTTGGCCGCGACAGGCGCGTCGCGGTGACGATAGCCGGCGACGCGCCGGAGGCGATCGACCAGCGGAGGCTGAAGGCCGTCGCCGGGGTCGTCGACGACAGCCCCGCCATTCCGGAAGAGCTCTGGCGGCTGGTCAAGTGGTTCGGAGAAACATGGTTCATCGGCACCGGCTTCGCGATGAAGACCATCCTTCCCACGAAATTTTTTACTGATGAAGAATTGCCGCCCCTGCCCGCGATAACGCCGGGAGAAAAAAAGTTTTCCGCAGATGACATATACTGCGCGGACCTTGCGCGCCGTTATGAATATTACCGGGAAATCCTTGCGGAGGGAGGGGCCTCTCTCGTACTCTTTCCCGAAGTGAAACTTGCCAAAGCCTTTTGGGATTCGCTGCCGAAGGAACTTCGCGGCGAAGGGGCTCTCTGGCCCGTCTCCGCGCCGGCGCAGTGGAAACTCTGGAAGAGCGCGCGGCTGGGAAAGCCGCGTTTCATCGTCGGCTCGCCTGGGGCGGCATTCGTGCCGCTCGCGGGGCTTTCCGTGATCGTGATGGACGAGGAAAATCAGGGCGGCTGGCGCACGCAGAGCCATCCGGTCTTTCATCTCCGCAGCCTGCTGGGGATGCGTGCGACCTTCGCAGGCGCGCGTTTCGTCCTCGGAGGGACGATGCCCTCCTCAAAGGGATTTCTGCGCGCCGAGCCTCAGTGCGCGGAGGAGAAAAATGACGCCCGTCTGATATTTGTCAGCCTAAAGGATGCGCTCGCCTCCGAATTTGAGGCGCTGCGCGAGACGCTGCCGATAAGCGGACCGC
This sequence comes from uncultured Cloacibacillus sp., assembly GCA_934511335.1. GTDB lineage: Bacteria > Synergistota > Synergistia > Synergistales > Synergistaceae > Cloacibacillus. Next base: position 17,527 of record CAKSWL010000009.1, read on the forward strand.
TCATCAGAGAGACCGCCGAGGCGCGGAGGGGGGGGAAATGGGCGCTCTGGCTGCTTGACCGCAAGGGCTACGCCGGCGAGATCCTCTGTGAAGAGTGCGGCAAGACGCTGCGCTGCAAACGCTGCGGCGCCTCAATGCGCTGGGAGGAGAGCCGCCGCTTTCTTCGCTGTGTCGCCTGCGGGCGGAGGGAGCCGATCCCGGAGAGGTGCCCCAACTGCGGCGGCCTGCTGCTTGCCGGCGTGCGCCCCGGCCTCGAGGCGCTCTACGAGAGGGCGGAGGGCGCGCTAAAACACCTCTACAAGAACGTGCTCCTCATGCAGAACCAGGATGATAAGATGCCCGGCGCGGACGCACTGATGCGGGAGTATCCTGGCGGGGCACTGGTGATCGGCACGCGCCGGATATTATCGCTCTGCGACGAGCTTGCCCCCGCCGTCATCGGCTGGATCGACGCCGACGCCGAGGCGCGTTCGCCGGAATATGATGCGAAAGCCAGAGCCTACGCGATGCTCTGGGAATCGATGTGGCGCGGCAAAGGCTCACGGGAGAGAAAGATCGTCGTTCAGAGCCGCAGGCCGGGGCGCGAGTGGCAGGACGCCCTGCGGCGCGGCTGGCGTGTTTTCTGGCGGCGCGAGCTGAAAGAGCGCCGGGAATGGGAGCTGCCGCCCTTCACGCCGATGATAAAGATCACGATGCCGGTCGGAACGGCGGAAAAAATCGTGCCGCGGCTTGAGGAGGCGGCGATAGAATACTGGATTTCTGAGGAAAATAATGAAGAAATATGGGTACGTACC
>CAKSWL010000010.1 GCA_934511335.1 uncultured Cloacibacillus sp.
GCGCCACGTTGTCGGAGCCGATAAAATCTTCTCCGACGACAAAGGCGTCGGCCAGCCCGCGCGGGACGGCTTGAATTTTGTATGTGAAGCCGACGCCGATACGGCTGCCGTCGCCCAGGAGTTTTTTGTAGGCGTCGATGTCTTCGGGCGTGGATATGATCAAGATCTCTCTTATCCCTGCTAAGAGCAGCATCGACAGCGGATAATATATCAGCGGTTTGTCAAAAATCGGCAGAAGCTGTTTTGATACGGATTTTGTGATTGGATACAGCCGAGTCCCCTTGCCTCCGGCGAGAATTATGCCCTTCATTTCCTTTAGCCCTCTCCTTTATTTTATCGTTATTTTCCGGTTATGACGCGGCAGATCCTGTCTACGTCCTTTTCTTCCAGGCCGGCGTATAACGGCAGAGTCAATACCCGCTCCGCGATATACTGCGCCGTCGGAGTCGCTTCGATTGCGAACCTCTCTTTGTATGCGTCAAAGGCGCTTGTGAGCGGGTAAAAATATTTTCGCGCGAAAATATTTTCATCTTTGAGTTTTTCAAATACTTCGTCGCGTGAGAATTTGTACCCGTCGAAAACTACGGGGAAATATGCGTAATTTTCCTTTACATCTTCGCGCGGGACGGGAATCTTTATCCCGTCGATATTGGAGAGACGCTCTCTATATGCCTTGACCGCTATCCCTCGTTTTGCTATCTCTTCGTCTATGTGACGCATGCTGCATAACCCCATGGCCGCGTGCATCTCCGTCATTTTGGCGTTCGTGCCGACTATTGGCACATAGTCTTCCCCACTCATGCCGAATTGACGCAGCATGGCAAATAGGGGGGCGAACTTTTCTTCACTGAATGCCGCTCCGCCGCCCTCCACCGTGTGGAATACCTTTGTCGCGTGAAAACTGAATACGGATATATCTCCATATGTGGCGATGGAACGTCCGTTGATTTTGACGCCAAACACATGCGCGGCGTCATAAATTACTTTAAGGTTATGTTTTTTTGCTATAGCTTCTATTTTGTCCACATCGCATATGTTGCCGTAGACATGAACTGGTAAAATAGCTGATGTCTTTTCCGTAATAAGCGACTCGATTTTATCCGCGTCTATTGTGTAGTTGTTCTGGTCGATGTCGCAGAATACGGGTTTGATCCCGCTGCGGACGATAGCTTGAGTCGTCGACGCGAAGGTAAATGGGGTAGTTATAATCTCGCCCTTCAGCCCAAGCACGTTTATCGCCAGCTCAATAGCCATATGACCGTTGGAGAATAGGGAGATAAACGGAGTGTCCAGATATGCGCAAAGCTCACGCTCAAGCTTCTGGTGTTTCGGGCCGGTATGAGTGAGCCATCTTGTTTCCCACAGGTCTTTTATTTCTTCTATAAATTCTTCGTATGGCGGCATAGAGGGCCGCACGACCTTTATTGGTTCCATGATTTAGAAATCCTCCTGACAGAATCCATCAGCATGCTTTGGCGTTCGATATCGATACTCTGTTTTAGACGTGTTTCGCCGTCGACTACACACTGATAAAAAAACCGCTGTGACCCCGCAAAATAGTCGTCAGGCTCAATTTCCACGAGCACTTCATCGTTCTGTTTTTTTATAACGGCCTGTGTCTTCATATCAGCCGTGGGTGTAAAGACCCTAGGCGAATATATCGTGCCTTCGCTGCCCCACAGCTCTAATTCACATTTGTAAGAATTGTCCATACCGAAGGCTATCTGCGCCGTTAAGCCATCGCTGTTCTGTACCGTCGCCGTGCCAAACACGTCCACCTTGTGTCCTTTGGCAGGCAGTATGCTCGCCGCCGTCACTTGCGCGCTTTCGCCCAAGAAGATGCGCGCAAGCTTCAGAGGGTAGCCTCCGCAATCAAGCAGCGCTCCGCCGCCGAGATTTTCGTTATAACGGAAATCAGAGGCTCCGCGATATGGGAAGCCGAATGCCGCCCTGATCTGACGGAGTTCTCCAATCGCATTATCTTTCACTAACTCTTTTAGTCTGCCTATCTGCTTGTGGAAGGCAAAGGCAAAGTTTTCATGCAGCGCAAGATCATGCTGTCTTGCAAATTCGGTCAGCATTTTTGTATTGATATGGTCAGTCGTACATGGTTTTTCTATCAGCAAGTGCTTCTTATGTTTCAATACTTCCATCCCCCACTTTGCGTGAAGCAATGGCGGGAGCGGAAGATATATTGCGTCGATATCTGCGGACGAAAGCATCTCGTTATAAGACGCAAACAAGGCGCCTCCATAATTGTCTACAAAGGCCTGCGCTTTTCTGCGTTCGTTCGGCAGCAGCTCCGTATTATATTTGTCAGCTTCTTCCTTGCTGCTTGCCCATTCATCGCCGGAGGCGTAAGCGACGCCGGCAAATGAAAAAATGCCGTCGTTTTCTTTCAGCGCGGGCATAAACCTGCGGTAAGCTATTTCAGACGGACAGAGTATCGCTAACCTCACCTTATCCATTATTATACCTCCAACAATGAAATTAAATTTCGAAGTTGTATATTGACGGTGTTGTTGTCCTGCATAAAATTGACAAGCTCAGATAGAGAGGCTAAGAAATAGCCCTCGGGCGGCGTGCCAAGCTCTTCTTCGTCAACCTTCATCAATATGTTCCTGTTTTGCTCATGGTAGAAGCGTCCGCCCTCTTCACTGAGAAGCTGGTCGAAGATTATCCCTTCACGAGCCTCTAATTTCCTGCAAAACAGCTCCGTAACGTTATTAACAGGAAGCCCCGTTCCCGCCTCCTGCTGAATAGTGGGCCCCAATTCAACCTTATCAAAACACCCCAATTCGGGTGAGAGTTTTACCAGAAATTTTGCGGCGCCGGCTGATTCGCATAACATAAGGCCGAAGGTTGCAATCCCGTTGGCTTCAAAAAGCGGCTGCGTCCAGTTTATCACCTCTCTGCCCTCTATGGAGATATCGCAGAATATCACCCTAAAAGGGTAGGCGTCATTGCAAACTATCTGGTCGTCGCCTATTGACCAGTTATCCAGGTCCGTCAGCTTTACGATCTCAGTCCGACTTGAATCAAACATACGATAGTCGTTGATTTTTTTATAGATTCCCTGAATATGCGCATTGTCGACTTCAGAGAGCAAAGAGTTTAGATTGCACTTTTCACGGCAAAGGCTTCCAATCATAGACGCCTCTTCTTTCGACCACGCCTTTTTTGAAAAGGGGATGCTCGAGATAACGGTACGGCTGTCCATGTTCACCAGATTGTCAAATCGCATAAAGTATTTCAGCTGACCCAACGTCATCCACTTATGCATCGGTGAAACTTCAATTTCTTCATTGTCATCGAGCTTTATAATCATGTTTCTGTTCCTTTTTTTCAAAAAGCGCGATGATTGTTCTGATTGTATCCTGTCAGCGATCACCATGTATTTATCATCCATGAAGTAATCGATGTATAACGGCCTTTTCCCCCCATGCTTCTGCGTAAAATTACTTTTTGTCGCCTGAATAGTGGGCGAAAGCTGTATCTTGTTGATGTTGCCAGGTTCAATTTTCGCCTGTACAAGGAAATATAAAAGGCCGTCGATCTCTTTACAGATGAAGCCTAACATTCCTATTTCATCTTGTAAAATTATCGGCTGAGAAATATATGTTTTATCATCTCTAGCAGCTCTTACTCCCGCTATTTTAAAAAAACTGTTGTTTTTGTTTTTTATGACGCCTTCACTTTCGTCATAAAACCAAAAACTGCTGTCGCTTAAGCGGTTTTTGGTTATTGCGACATGGACGGAGCCGTTTAGATAATTTACCCATTCTAATATATCTCTATTTGGGCAGAGGGCGCCGTCGCGCGCTGCCCAGCTCTCGATCAATTTATAAAACGTTGAAAAACTTGTTCCCCGCATCTTTTGCACTACGCTATATTCAGTCCCAGCCGCTGGCACTGATATTTGCCGCTGATAACGTCGTCCGTCCATTTTTCATTTTCCAGGTACCAGGCGATGGTTTTACGGATGCCGCTTTCAAAGGTTTCCAGCGGCTGCCAGCTCAACTCGCGCTTTATTTTCGAGGCGTCGATGGCGTAGCGCCTGTCGTGCCCTGGACGATCTTTGACATAAGTTATCTGTTCTTCATATTTCCCGGAGGTTTTAGGGCGCATCTCATCAAGAACAGCGCATATCGTCCGCACTATTTCTATGTTTTGTTTTTCGCAGCTTCCGCCCACGTTGTAGGTCTCTCCGGGGGTCCCCCTGCTTATCACAGTGTAGAGGGCTTTGCAGTGGTCTTCGACATAGAGCCAGTCACGGATATTCTTGCCGTCGCCGTATATGGGAAGCTCCTTTCCCGCAAGAGCGTTGTGTACGATAAGGGGGATAAGTTTTTCCGGAAATTGCCTCGGCCCGTAGTTGTTTGAGCAGTTTGTCGTCAGCACGGGAAGCCCATAGGTGTGATGCCAGGCTCTTACCAAATGGTCGGAGGCGGCCTTCGAGGCGGAATAGGGCGAGTTTGGCGCGTATGGGGTCTTTTCCGTGAAATAACCGTCGTCGCCGAGGCTGCCGTATACTTCATCTGTTGAGATGTGGAGGAAGCGGAAGGCGTCCCTGCGCGGCCCCTCCAAAGATTCATAATATTTTCTAGCCGCGGAGAGCATCGAAAACGTACCGACGATGTTGGTTTGTATAAATTCGCCGGGGCCGTCGATAGAGCGGTCTACGTGGCTTTCCGCCGCGAGGTGGAAGAGTGCGTCGATTTTATATTTATCAAGCGTGCTGCTGACAAGCTCCGCATCACAGATATCGCCCTTTATAAAGACAAAATTTTCCCCCTCCAGTCCGGCCAGAGAGCTGTAATTTCCCGCGTATGTCAGCTTGTCATAGGCTGCCGCCATATGCCCCAAAGAAATGAGATGATGTACGAGGTTGCTGCCGATAAATCCCGCCGCACCGGTGACCAAAAAGTTCAATCTGCTAGCCCCTTTCCTGTGGCGTCACGCCTCTCAGCATAACTGAGGTGATGCCTCCCTTAAAAAGGCAGAATATATTATATGGTCCTTAGGTCTATATATTCTGCCTTAAATCCGCTGTCTGCGCAAATATTACTGGTTCTTTAAATTATCAGCTCTTTTTTTCGCGGCCTTGTTGCCGAGCTTTTCAGATTTGGCGTACCACTCGAGCGCTTTCTCTTTATCTTTCTTTACGCCCACTCCCGCTTCATAGTAGTAGCCTATATACAGCATAGCGTCGGGATTATTCTTATCCGCGGCCATCATCATATACTTCAAGCCCTTTTCTCTGTCTGCCTTAAGCCCGTACTGCGGGTTCATATATGCGCGTCCTAAATTGACCTGCGCAGCAGCAAGTCCGGCGTCCGCCGCCTTCGTCAGGTATCCGATCCCCTTGGGCACGTCTTTCTGGATACCTCCGTAGCCGTTGCAGAGGTACATGCCGGCGTAATTCATGCCGTTCAGATTTCCCTTATCGGCGGCCTTGATATACATTTCAAGAGCCTCTTTATACTTCTTTTCCTTAGACAACGCCCTTCCTTTGGCAAACTCTTCCTGTCCTGAAGCGCTTGCTGTCTGCTGCGGCTGTGTCGGCTGCTTGGTACCTCCGACGAAGTAGAGGCCGCCTAAGACTACGATGATGGCGGCGATAGCTATCATTATTTTTTTCTGAAGAACTTCGTTTGTTGCCATTTGAATTCTCTCCTCTTTAAATTTAATTTTTAGTATGTCTCGTCAACTTTGCCCGATTTATCGTCATCTGAAAATTTTTACATTGATCCCATATCATCACTCCTTTAGTATATTCAAGAAAATTTATAAATTATACAATTATTCGTACAAATTGTCAAGCTAACACATACAGTTAAATGAGCACGTGAACCCGTTTCCAGCGGCAGCAACAATTTTTTCTGGTATTTTTCACGAGGTCGTCATGCCTTATGTCTTTTTTCCGGTCGTCAACACACAAAAACGGCAACCGCAAACAGGCAACCGTTTTTATGCTGTTTATATATGCATGCAAAACGCAGAAAGACCTAAAATTCTCTCTCTCTCTCTCTCTCTCTCTCTCTCTCTCTAAAGTATAATTTATATTGTTATAATGACTAGAAGATAACATTACCGTCTCCTTGTACCTGAAAACACCTATATCATAGCTGTTATTCAGATTTGTTATTTCAAAATTACTCAGCAAGAGAAAAATCTTTCCCTTGTCGTAATCCAACTGAGACATTATACCTCAAAAATCTGAGTAATGCCACTGATTTTAGATATATGGAAGGCTGCTTTTGTTTATGTTGTCATTAGCTTTTAATAAGGTTCTCACAGTCAGCTTAGGGAGCCGCTGATCAGATGCGCCATTCGCGCAACGGGCAGGCCCCCGCCGCGGGGCGCATCGGCGCAGGCTCTGCCCGCCGCTTTCGACCTGCCCGTTCAGCGCCCGGCACATCTGACAGACAAACCAGCCTATCCGCACGGCATCATAGATTTCGGCTTTATGTCGGTAATCGGCGGGAGGTATGTCGGTCGTCATTCCGGCTGATTTTCAATTGATCAGCCTTTCTCCAGGTCTTAATTTGATCGGATTTGTGCAGAGAGTCGTCTTATCGAGGCGCGTCTGTCTGTGTTTTCTTTGATATTCCGCGGCTGCTTTCTTTGGAATGGAAAAGAATGATTTTTATCGTCATCAGTATTATCTTTATATCAAAAAGTATGGAATATGATTGTATATAGATAAGATCCAATTTCAGTTTTTCTTCCGGAGCCGTGTCATACCTTCCCATGACTTGCGCATATCCTGTCAGCCCGCTTTTTACGTTCATCCTGAAGGCGTATTCGGGAATTTTTTTTGCGTAGCTCTCCATCAATTCGGGGCGTTCCGGCCTTGGTCCCACAAAAGACATGCTTCCCCATAATATGTTGAAGAGCTGCGGGAGCTCGTCGAGCCGAAAGCGTCTTAATACGGCGCCTATCTTCGTCACGCGGGGATCGTCCTCCTGGGCGAGAGCGAGGGTGTCGCCCCTCTCGTCGTCTGGCTTCATGCTGCGGAATTTATACATCGTGAAGATTTTGCCGCCCTCTGTGCAGCGCTTTTGTTTATAAAAAATCGGCCCATTGTCCACAAATCCTATCAGAAGGGCGATCAACAGCATTACCGGGGACAGCGCGATGATGAACGCAGTAGATAGTATGACATCCATACACCTTTTACATACCCTTTGTTCTGGGTACAGCCCTTCGTTTTTGCCGATAAAGAGAGGGATGTCGAATAAAAAGGTGGTTTCAGATGTTTTCAGCAGGACATCGCCAATGGTAGGGATCAAGTAGTAGCGCAGGTTTTTGCCTACGCATGCGGTTATTAATTTTGCCGACTTTTCCTCTGAGATGTTGTAGAGGATAATGCCGCCGATGCCGGTTAAAAGTTTGTCCAGGTTTTTTCTGCCGTCAAAGATACGAATATCGATGAGCTCGAATTTTTCAGGGCGGAGCTTGATTTTTTCTATTATAGTCTCTGGGAATTTCCCCTCGTAAAAGAAAATCACTTTCCGCGGAGAAAACAGCGAAAAATAGAGCTTGTTCGCCAGATAGGCCCATGACAGGAGGATGATGATCTCCCCAAAAGTTAATAATAAAATTAAGGAGAGATGTTGATTGGTATCCGCAACTAGGGTGAGAATAATAAATATGACGATGTTGGTGATGATGACCGAAAGCCAGTTGGAATATACGATGTCTGTGAGCCGCTGGCTCCCTATTCTGTATCCGCTGTATAATCTTAAAAAAAGGTGAAAAAATGTGATGTAAAGAAAAACTAAAAGCCAATCTAAATTGCCGCGTTCAGAGAAAGGCCGCCCCAGATAATCGTTATAATAGTTATTCCAAACGAATCCCGCCGCCACCGCGACCAAAATCAGATTTAGGTGCCGGACAAAAAAGATTATTGACTTTTTTAATCCACAGTATTCGTTCATATCTTGTTTTCACCTATTCAAACTGCTACTTTACGCTATTTTATCATTAAATTAGAAGAAACACATAAAAAATAATTTAAAAGTTATTCAAGGCGCCCCTTGATTCACAGCTTTTAAGAGGATGTTATGATGTCGGATTTCTAATTATTTTTTAAGGATGGCGGATATATTGTATCCTGCGATACCTATCCATTCTTTTATGCCTAGGCAGGAGGCGTTCAGTCCTCCGCTGTGGGGCAGGAACGAGGAGGGGCCGCGGATGACGGGGTCTGTCAGACGGCCGCTGGGGTAGGGGTATCGCTGGAGGTAGGGCATGTGGCGGGCGGCTAACTGCATGGCGCGGGGGATATGGAAGGCGTTGGTGACGATGATGACGTGGTTCAGCCCCCGCTGTTGGATTATCTTGGCGCTTTGGCGCATGTTTTCCGCCGTGGTGCGGGACCATTTTTCAACAATGACGGGGAGCTCGCAGCCCATCGCCTTTGCCGCGTCACGCATGGCTTCCGCTTCGGAGCGGTCGTCCGCGCCGAAGAGGTTGCCGCCGGACATAATAAGGGTGGAATGCCCCGGGCGGCTTTGGGCGAGTTTTACGGCGGCGTAGACGCGCTCCATCGCGAAGACTCCCGGCTGAACTGACGAGCCTTGGTCGTCGTATGACGAGCCGCCCGCGAGGACCAATATCGCGGCGTCGGTCTTCGGCGGCGGGAGCTGCCTCTTATAGAGGGTCTCAAGGGGGCCGGTGATGAGCAGCGAACCGGCGGCGGTGCTCGTCACGTAGAGGATGAGCGCAAATAGGCAGAGGGAGGCGGCGATTGCTTTCCTGCGGGGCGCACGCCAGGCCAGGTACGCCAGGGATATTAGAATAAGGACGAACAGCCCTGGAGGGACGATCATAGAGCTTGCCGATTTGTATAGTAGGAACATCGAAAGTCCTCCTTTAAGGGCGTATGACGCAGAGTTTATTTATTGAGCTCTTAAGGGTATTTGAGTAACCGCCAGCCATATGCGCCATTCGCCTCACGGCCAGGCCCCGGCCTTTGCGGGGGCGTATCGATATACGCCTTGCGCGCCGCTTTCGACCTGCCCGTCCAGCGCCCGGCGCCTTCTGATAGACAAACCAGCCGGTCCGCACAAAATCATAAATTTCAGCTCTTTTGGCCGTAATCAGCGGGAGCTGCGTCGGTTATTATCCCGGCTGATTTTTTCGATTGCCCAGCCTTTCCTTAAGATATTTTTTCGCCGTCCCGCAGCGGCGGCGCTGCGTCTGCCGCCGGCCGCGTTTTTACGCCGCCTGTTTTCGCCTCGAACGCGGGAGGCGGATGAAACCGCCTTGTAATCCGTTTGCCAGTTTTCAATGATTAAAACGATCTGTCCGGCGGCTTATTTTTACGCCGCCGGACAGATATGGCTATTTATATATCCAGGTTTTTTACCTCTTTGCCGAATTGCTCGATAAATTTTCTCCGCGGCTCGACGACGTCGCCCATAAGGATGCCGAAGAGCTCGTCGGCTTCGACGGCGTCCTGCACTTCGACGCGGTTGATGATGCGGTTTTCAGGGTTCATCGTCGTCTCCCAGAGCTGTTCGGCGTTCATTTCTCCGAGGCCCTTGTAGCGCTGGACTTCGACCTTTTTGCCGTTGGCCTTGTTCTGCGCCTCCTTCATCTCCTTCTCAGAGAAGCAGTAGGTGACGTCTTTGCCGCACTGTACGCGGAAGAGCGGCGGCTGGGCGACGTAGAGGTAGCCGTTTTCTATTATCTGCGGCATGTAGCGGAAGAAGAGGGTCAGCAGCAGCGTTCTGATGTGCGCGCCGTCGACGTCGGCATCGGCCATGATGAAGATCTTGTGATAGCGGAGCTTGTCTTCGTTGAAGTCGTCGCCGACGCCGCAGCCGAGGGCTAAGATGATGTTGCGTATCGTCTCGCTGCTTAATATCTTTTCAAGACGCGCCTTTTCGACGTTGAGGATCTTGCCGCGCAGCGGCAGGATCGCCTGGAATTCACGATTGCGCCCCTGTTTGGCGCTGCCCCCCGCGGAGTCTCCCTCAACGATGTATATCTCGCAGTCCGCGGGATTGCGGTTCGAGCAGTCGGAGAGCTTACCAGGCAGCGTAAGGCCGCTCATGATAGATTTGCGGCGCACGAGCTCCTTGGCCTTCTTCGCCGCCTCGCGGGCCTGGCGCGCGCGCAGCGCGCTTTCGACGATCGGCTTTAGGATCTCAGGACGCTCGTCGAGGGCGTCCTTGAGCCCCTCGTAGACGATGGAATCGACGATGCCCTTGACGTCGTTGTTGCCGAGTTTGGTTTTTGTCTGGCCTTCAAACTGAGGCTCCATCACCTTGACGGAGATGACGGCGGTGAGGCCCTCTTTGAGGTCGTCGCCGGAGAGGTTGGCGTCTTTTTCTTTGAGTATCTTGAGCTTGCGCGCCTCGTCGTTGATCGCGCGCGTCATCGCGGAGCGGAAGCCTGCTACGTGCGTGCCTCCCTCGATGGTGTTGATGAGGTTGACGAAGCCGAAGAGTCTCTCAAGGTAGGTATCGTTGTATTGGATCGCGACGTCGACCTGGGTTTGGTCTTTTTCGCCGCTGATGAGCACGGGGACCTTGAAGAGCACCTCTTTGCCCTTGTTGAGATATTCGACGAAGGAGGAGATGCCGCCGGGGTAGTGGTAGCTCTTCTTCTCGGGCTTCTCGGGGCGCAGGTCCTCAAAGTTGATGGTGAGGTGCGAGTTGAGGAAGGCGAGCTCGCGCAGTCGCTGTTTGAGGATGTCGGCCTGAAATTCCGTAGAGGAGAATATCTCTTCGTCGGGCATGAACTGTACGCGGGTGCCGCGCCGCTCGGTGTCGCCCGTTGTCTCAAGCGCCGTCATCGGTATGCCGCGTTCGTAGCGCTGACGGTATTCTTTGCCGTTGCGCCAGATCGTCAGTTCCAGCCAAACGGAGAGGGCGTTGACGACGGAGACGCCTACGCCGTGCAGTCCGCCGGAGACCTGATAGGCGCTTTTGTCGAACTTGCCTCCGGCGTGAAGTATCGTGAGGACGACCTCGGCCGCCGACTTGCCGGATTCGTGCATCTCCGTGGGGATGCCGCGCCCATTGTCGACGACGGTGATGCTGCCGTCTAAGTTGATCGTCACGTTGATCGTATCGCAGAAGCCCGCGAGCGATTCGTCTATCGCGTTGTCGACCACCTCGTAGACGAGGTGGTGCAGGCCGCGCTGGCTCTGGTCGCCGATGTACATGCCGGGGCGCTTGCGTACCGCCTCGAGCCCCTCAAGGACGTGGATGTCCTTTGCCGTATAGTCAGAGGCGTTCGCCCCGTTCTGAGGCGTGCCCGCCGTGATATCCATGTCTGCCATCTATGATATAACTCCTTTGCTCAAGGTTCCCGTTTTTATATTTTTGCCGTCCGCCGTGTCCGTTCGCCGCCTGCGCGCTGGGCTGTCTTCAGCCAGGGAATGGACGCGCCGCTTTTTCCGCCGCGAAGGTTTTCTCTCTCTTTGCCAAGGTCGGCGGCGTGAACGACGTGGCTTCCGTCGTGCCGTCTCTTTTGAGGATCGCCGTCTGGCTCCCCTTTCGGTAGATCGCGACCACGTTTGCGAGGCAGACGATATTTTCTCCCTCCAGAGGAATGAACATTTGTAGAATCCTCCAATCAGTTTATAATTATACCATGTCGTCCATCTGAAACGGAGTGAATTTATGAACACTTTATTTATACTTTCCAACTCTCCGGGAGAGGTCTCCGGCTGGATGGGGCCCGTCGCGCAGGCTCTTGCGGCGCGGGAGCCCGCGCTTGGCATAACGGGAGTGACGCTGCCCTGCCCTTACGCGAGCGGCATGGAGGCGGACAGCGCCGGGCGGCTGCCCGGCGTAGTCGATGTGGTGCGGCTCCGTGAGGCGGTGCGTGCCGCGCCCGCCGGCAAGGGGCTCATCTTGCAGTTGGGGGGGGATCCGATGTACGGCTGCGCGCTCTCGCTTAAGCTCCGCGCTCCGTGGATGATCTACACCGCGCGGCCGCGCTGGCGCGGCCGCGTGCGGCATTATTTTATCCCCGACGAGTCCGCGCAGCGGCGCTTTGAGCGGGCGGGCGTGGCGGAGGCGCGGCGGAGCTTAGTCGGCAACCTGATACTTGACAGCGTGCCGGAGCGCGGGCTCTGCCGCCCGGAAGAATTTCGCGAACGGTACGGCATCGCGGCGGAAAATATTATTTGTTTCATGCCGGGCAGCCGCCCCTTTGAATATGAGCTCGGCTTTGCCTTTTACAGCGAATGCGCGCGTCTTCTTCATGAAAGGCATCCGCGGTGGCAGGCGGTGTTTCCCGTGGCGCCGACAGTAGACGAGGCGCGTCTTCGCGCGGGGCTGGCGAAGAGCGGGCTTTCGTGGCGCGGCGGCGAACGGGTGGAGGAGATAATATTAGACGGCGGCTGCCGCGTGCCGCTCGTGCGCTCCAGACAGTATGACGCAATCGCCGCCGCCTCTCTCGCGGTCGCCTTTCCCGGGACCAACAACCTCCAAATCGCCTCGCTCGGCGTGCCGCTGCTGATGATAGCGCCGCTCAATCAGGCGGAAAATATTCCGCTCGACGGGCTGGCTGGCGCCCTCTGTCCCCGGACGCCGGGGCTGCGCGCGCTGAAGAAGAGGCTTGTCTTCTGGTATAACGCGAGGGAAAGCTATGTTTCGCTGCCCAACCGGATGGCGGGGCGCTTAGTGCTGCCTGAGCGGCGGGAGATCATGACGCCGGAGAGCGTATCTGCCTATATCGCCGAGCTGATAGAGTCGCCCGCGCGCCGGGACGAGATCAAAAGGGAGTATGCGAAGCTGGACCTCCGCAAGGGGGCGGCGGAGAAGATCGCGGCGAAGGTCACGGAGTTTTTTAACGCCTGACCCTCCAACCGGCGATAAAGGCACGCGGCCGCAGCCGGTGCGCGCGTTGTCCGGTAAAAATAAAAACCTCCCTCCGCCGGCAGACCTCTTCCGGCGGAGGGAGGCGCAGGTCATATGCGCCATTTGCGCGGCGCTTTAAAGCTGCCTGTTCAGCGCCCGGCACATCTGATAGACAAACCAGCCGATTCGCACGAAATCATAGATTTCGGCTCTCCGGCCGTAATCAGCGGGGGTGCGCTGGTTGTCGCTCCGGCTGATTTTCAATTGATCAGCGTTTCTTTAGCTTTGCTTCAAAGGCCTTATCTCTCTTTGAGCACCTTTTCGACGACGTCCATGCCGCGCTTGACGAGCTCTATGTCGGCCTGGCTGCCCATATGGCCGATACGGAAGACCTTTCCCGCAAGCGGGCCGTAGCTGCCGCCGACGGCCAGCCCCTCTTTGCGGAAGGCGGCGTCGAGCGCCGGCCAGGTCCACCCATGGGGGACCATGACGGCGGTGACGGTCGGCGAGGCCAGCGACTCCTTCGCCGCGTAGAGCGAGAGCCCCAGCTCCCTGACGCGCCGACGGCAGTAGGCCGCGGCCTCCGCGTGGCGCTTGAAAGAATTTTCCAGCCCCTCCTCAAGCACGCTTTTGAGCGCGATGTTCAGCGCCGCGTTTGCCTGCCAGTTGTGCGTGTAGGGCATCGCCTTCTCGCGCTGGGCCTCTTTCCAGGGAAGTATCGCGTCGTAGCCGGCGTAGTTCACCGCCGCCGCCCGTTCCCAGGCTTTTTCGCTCACCGTGAGCATGCAGATGTCAGGCAGCAGGGAAAGGCACTTCTGGCTGCCGAGCAGTCCGAGGTCGATCCCCCATTCGTCGACGCGGACGTCTGCCCCCACGGCGCTTGCGACGAAGTCGACGACGAAGAGCGCGCCGCTTGCGGCGACGGCGGGGGCGATATCGGCGATGGGGTTCAGGAGGCCGCTGGGGGTCTCGCAGTGTACGGCGGTAACGACATGGGGACGGAATTCCGCGAGCTTTTTGCGCAGGGCCTCTTTGTCGATGAATTCCCCGTCAGAGGCCTCGAGGTATTCCGCCTGCGCGCCGATCGCCGCCGCCATCTCGCCGAAGCCGCGGCCGAAGAGGCCGTTCGATATCGCAAGCACCCTGTCGCCGGGGCGTACGACGCTCTTGAGGGCGCCCCAGAGGACCATCATCGCCTCGCCGGAGCCGACGATGACGCTGTTTTTAGTTTTCAGCACCTGCTGCAGCAGAGAAACGTTCTCCGCCAGCAGCGCGAAAAAGTCGTTCTCGAGGTCGCTGCTGCCGTAATCTGTGAGATAGGCCTCGCGGTATTTGAGCGGGACCGAGGAAGGCCCCGGGACAAGTGGGATTTTATAACTCTGCATCTTCAAGTCTCCTTTTGCTACGAAAAAAGCGCCGGAGTATCGCTCCGGCACTTCTGATTTGTTTGCTTATGAATTATTGGACGAGCTGATTAAGGTATTGCTGAACGGCGCTTTTGACCCGGCTGCCGTCGGCCTGTCCTTTTACGGCGGCCATCGCCTTGCCCATCATCTTACCCATATCCTTCGGTCCTTTGGCGCCGGTCTCTTCCGCGACCCTCACCACTACTTTGAGGATATCCTCGTCTGACAGCTGCGCGGGCTGATATGCCTCAAGCGCCTTGACCTCGGCGAGTTCGCGTTCGGCGCGGTCTGCCGCGCCGCCGTTTTTGTACATCTCCGCGGCCTCTATGCGCTGCTTGATCAGTCTGCGGACGAGCGCCAGCACGTCGTCGTCCGTGAGCGCGTTATCCTTGCCCTTTTCCACCTGTGCCAGCTGTATGGCGGATTTAAGCATACGCAACACGGAGAGTGTCAGCTCATCTTTGTTTTTCATAGCAGCAACCAGATCGTTCTGGATTTTGTTCGCCAGGTCAGACATTATTAATAATCCGCCCTCCTGCCCCTGTTTCGTGCCATCTCGGCCTTCTTGCGTTTCTTGATTTCGCTGGGTTTTTCGTAATGTTCATGCTTCTTAGCCTCGCGAAGCACGCCCACCTTCCGAAGCTCTCTCTTAAAGCGTTTGAGAGCGTCTTCAATCGACTCATTATCGCGTCTAGTTACGGTGGTCATCAACATTCCCCCCTTTCTCAGCCGGGGATCAACACCAAAGCGAAAACATCGTTGGTTGTGGATAAAGTCCGCCTGATGTCTTTCTCAAAATTTATTACATCTATGTATTATGGGGTATATGCCGACCTTTTGTCAATAATAACGCGAGGCGTAATTCACCTAAATTACTGAAACATCAGAGCTGAATCGGATGTTTTGGGAAATCCCCGCCGTTACAAGCCCCTCCTCCTCGTACTTAGCAGGTATTACCGTGATTTCTTCGTTTATTTCCGCGGCGGCCAGGGCGGTGATTCTGATGTAATTTCTTGTGAGGCCCTTTGCCGCCGCACCGTCCGTCTCTTCGGTGAGGATGGCGCACTCAGCGCCGATCCATTTCGTGCAGAACTCTTTATGCAGCGCCGCGGCGAGCGAAAGCGCCTCCGAGACGCGCGGACGCACCTCCGTCTCTTTGAGCTGCTCCATTGCGGCGGCCGGCGTGCCCGCGCGCGGCGAATAGGGGAAGACGTGGATCTTGCCGAACCCCTGTTCCCTCACAAAGTCAAGGCTGCGCCGGAAGGCCGCGCCGTCCTCCGTGGGGAAGCCCACCATCAGGTCGGTGCTGACGTGCAGGCTGTCGCCGAGCGCTTCCCGCGCCCGCTGTACGACCCTCGCAAAATCCGCCGCGCGGTAGCCGCGCCTCATCGAGGAGAGCACGCCGTCGTCGCCCGATTGCAGCGGCATGTGGAGATGTTCGCAGAAGGCGGGGCAATCGGCGAGCGCGGCTAAGAGCTCGTCGTTCACCGCGAATGGTTCGATCGAACCGAAACGAAGCCTTTTTATCTCGGGAAGCGCGCCGATGCCGCGCACCAGCTGCGGAAGATCGTCATAAAGTCCGAGATGCACGCCGGTGAGGACGATCTCCGGGCAGCCGGAACCGGTGATCCGGCGGGCCTCTTCCACCGCCTCCGCCAGCGGGCGCGAGACCGGTTTGCCGCGCACGGCGGGGACGATGCAGTAAGAGCAGTAGTGATCACAGCCGTCCTGAACTTTGAGGAAGGCCCGCGTATGAAGCCGGGGCCTGTCGAGCGTCAGGCCGTCCCACAGGTCGTCCCTTTCGATGCCGCGGTCCACCTCGAGGCGCGGCGCGGCGCCGTTCAGTCGTTCGGCGATGAGGTGCGGCAGCCGGTGTTTTAAACGGTTTCCCAAAGCGATGTCGATATCCAGCAGCGCCAGTTCCGCCTCCGTCATTCTCTGCGCGTAACAGCCGCAGGCTGCGATGACGGCGCGCGGGTTTTCGCGGCGCGCCCGGCGGATCAGCTTGCGGCACTTGCGGTCGGCGACGGCGGTGATCGTGCAGGTGACGATGACGACGATCTCCGGCGATTCTTCGCCGCGGACCGCCCCCTCCGCCTCGAGCGCCGCGGCGATCGCTTCGCCCTCATACTGGTTTGTACGGCAGCCCTGTATATGTATCGCGAATTTTTTCCCTAGAAGGATCCCCATCTCAGTTCTCGTACTCAGCCTCTCAGCACAATGTGGTATTTTCGGATATTATCTTTGAATGATTCCGGAATATCGTCCCAGACAAAAATATCGGCGCGGAAAGGAAGCCGGCTTTCATCAAGAGCCTCCGCCAGCGCGGAAACCGCGCGCCTGTCCGCGGTGAAGACGACGAAACCTCGCAGTCTGGAACGTATTTTGCAAAATACTCGCCTAAAATTTTTGCCGCGTTTTCACTGATGCCGGGGGTTCTATTCATGAAGCCGCTTCCCCGTCATTTTTTCGTAAAGCGCCTCAGCGTCAGAGATGAAAGAGGG
Organism: uncultured Cloacibacillus sp.; assembly: GCA_934511335.1. Classification (GTDB taxonomy): domain Bacteria; phylum Synergistota; class Synergistia; order Synergistales; family Synergistaceae; genus Cloacibacillus. The sequence goes on from CAKSWL010000010.1 coordinate 16,738, forward strand.
CGTCAGCGCCAACGAGCGCCGCGCTTTTTCGCCGCTGTAATCGTAAGACGTCCCGGTGCGCGCGTCTGCATAATCAAGCCAGCGTTCCACCGGCGGCGGAATGACGCCGTTCTCAAACGCACAGCGCGGCGGCGGCTTGGGGCTGTTGGGCGGCTCCGGGATTCCCAGCTCTTCTGAAAGGTAACGTTTCAAGACCTTCCACATGCAGTCATAAGAGACTTCGCAGCGCTGTATGACCGACCCGGAAACGGCCTCGCGCATAAGCCGTTCGGCGTCATGTCCCAATTCAAGATAATTATCGTGCCGCTCTTTGAGATTTATAAGTGGTTTTTGAAATTTATCATATTGAATCATGAAGCCGCTCACGCCTTGTCCTTTATATGTCCCTTATCTTCCTCTGTCCCGCGAAGAGCTCCTTCATCGGCCCCGCCAGCAGGCGCTGCCGCTCTGCAAAGACCTTTTCGTAGAGGGCGGCGTTTTTCGCGTCGGGTTCAAAGCGGCCGCGGAAGGTGATCCACCGCCGCATCGTCTCTTTTATATTGTCGATGTCGCCGACGGCGTGGGCCGCCACGGCGACGTCGGCCATCAGGCCGCCTTCGCTCCTGGTGGGGACGTTGTAGGCTCCGCCTATGACGTCCGCCTTGATCTGTGTCCAGAGGGGGCTCTTGCTGCCGCCCTCGGTGCCGATGATCTCGTTTAAGGGGATGCCGCATTCGCGGTAGATCTTTATCATCTGGGCGTACTCGAAGGCTATCGCCTCGAGGATCGAGCGCCACATCGCGGCGCGGTCGCTCGCGCCGAAAAGACCGATGAAGGCGCCGCAGGCGCCCGGCATATCGGGGCCCGCGCCCTGCAAATAGGGATAGAACAAGAGCCCGCGCGCACCGGCGGGCACGTCCGCCGCGAGGGTGTCCATCTCCGCGTAAAACATCGGGTCTCCCGCGCGGTTTGCGACGCTGTCGCGGAACCAGCGCAGCGACAGGCCGCCGGCGCGGATCATGCTCCAGTAAAAATAAGAGTCCTCGAGCGTGCCGGTGGCGAACATCATGCCGGGGGCCGCCGTGATACGGCTGTCGGCCTCGGCGACGGCGACGGCGAATATCGAGGCCGTTCCCGCCACGTCGGCGGCCAATCCCGGCTCCAGCAGTCCGGAGGCCAGCGCCGACTGCATAGTGTCGCCGGCTCC
>CAKSWL010000011.1 GCA_934511335.1 uncultured Cloacibacillus sp.
GGATTAGCTCAGTTGGCAGAGCACCGGATTGTGGTTCCGGGTGTCGTGGGTTCGAGCCCCATATCCCACCCCATATATAAAACAGGCCGGCGCCGCCGGCCTGTTTCAGCAAAAGCCATTCTCACAATATTGGGATGTAGTGTAATGGTAACACACCGGACTTTGACTCCGATATAGTGGGTTCGAGTCCCGCCATCCCAGCCATCTGCCCCAGTAGCTCAGTAGGTAGAGCACCTGCCTTTTAAGCAGGGTGTCCGGGGTTCAAATCCCCGCTGGAGCACCATTGAAAAGTCCGCAAGATTGCGGGCTTTTCTCTTTTTTGCGCACTTTTCAAGAACTTTTATATATGCCCGTTATTCCGCGTTTTTAGTGCTTTTGTGCCTGTGGCGGGGTCGTTTGGGCTTGCCTCTGTTTCTCTGCCACGCCGATAATTGACGGCATTTGCCGATATAAATGTAAGAATTTTTGTAAGAATTCTTACACCTGTTTTGCAGCCCGGACTATCCCCGCCGCCCGCTCTGCGGCCTCTTCTCCAGGATGCGAATAAACCGTCAGCGTCATTGATATATCCTCGTGCCCCATGAGGTATTTTATGTCCTCTATCGGCACACCTTTTTTGCCGAGGTCGGTGCAGTATGTGTGCCGCAGGCAGTACAGCACAAGGTCGTCCGCCAGCTTGTGCCCGTTGCGCGGCTTCGTTTTGTCGTGCGGGTCTGGGTATATAGGGCTTCCGTCCGCTCTAATGTCTTTGGGGTCGTAGATGTGCCCGTGCGCCGTCGTCTCTGCGCCCATAGCCAGATCCATTTGCCGCACGAAATACCGCCAGTTGTTTTGTATCGTTCCGGCAGTCATCATAGTTTTCCCATCGGTCTGAGGGAAAACAAAATCCTCCGCGTCCTTGCCCTGTACGGCGGCTTCCAGCTCGTCCTTTATCTCGTCGGCGATAAAGACGTACCTGACGCCCGCGGCAGACTTCGGCGCACCCACGACGCCCGAGCCGGATTCCACAGCCTCTTCCACGGAGATAAGCCCCCGGCCGAAATCCAGATGCTTCACCCTGAGCGCCGCCGTTTCCCCAGGTCTCAGCCCCTCATACAGCATAAACCGCACCCACAGCCCGCAGCGATGCGTCTTTGCCACGTCAAGCAATACCGCCCGTTCCTCGTCCGTCAGACTGCGCCGACCGCCTTGCTTGACAGCCGGGAGCGTGAGCGCAAGCGACGGGTCGTATACGATAAGCCGCGATACGTGAGCTTGCTTAAACATTGCCCGCATTATCATGCGCACCTTTGACGCGTGGGAAAACGACGTCTCAGCCTGCCGGTTCAATATCCGCTGCAAATCGGTGTCGCGCACGTCTGCAAGCTTCATCTTCCCTATGGCCGGGAGGATATACCCGCGCAGCTTCTCACCGTACATCGCAAAAGATTTCTGCGTCATCGTGCCCTTGAGCTTCGGCGCGCCGGGCTTTCTTACCTTTGGCTTGAGGTAGGTATCAAGCCATGTTTCTGCCCATGCTTCGACCGTCAGCGCTTTAGGCTTGACCTCCCCGCGGCGGAGCATTTCTTTCTTCTCTGCCATTTTTTCGTAGCATTCCTTTTCCGTTCGCCCCTTGACGTTGTAGACCTTCCCGCCAACGCGGAAGCTCTTTGATATGTATTCTGCCATATCCCCTCCTGATATTTTTGCCGCTCAGACGTGTTTAACGCGCTCTGAGCGGCTTTTTCTCGTTTATAGTATAAAAATTCACGTACCGTGCTTATCGCGCGGCACATCGCCACGTAGGCGGTTCTAGTCCTTTCGCATGTCGCTTGCTGCTGTATCTCATAACGGAACCAGCCAAATTGCGGATTCAGCAAATCAAACAGCAACATAGCAATTATAAGCGCCACGGAGACGACAAACAGCGTCCAGCCCTGCGCGCCCCGCTTACGCTCATGCCGTAGATCGGCGCGAAGCTGTATGACAAGCCCATCGTTTGATGGGCTTGTCTGCACCGACGTCGGTGCAGCGCCGATTATTTCATCGACCGAGCCTCCGCACGCGGTTATTATCTCGCACAGCGGCGTAAATGATGGATTCTTTCCATCGCTGAGTATCTGCCGAATTTTCTTCTCTGATTCGCCGGAGCGCCGCGCGATTTCCGCAACATCCAGCCCGCTTTCCTCCACCAAGTCCCTGACCATGCCCATGATCTCCCCATTGTCGAGCACCTTTGTCCTCCCTTTCCAAATTTGTTATTTTCCGTCTAAAAGCGGGAACAAATCCGTTCCCGTAAAATCCAAATTTGTTTGTTGACCTCTGAACGTTTCCATGATATGGTGGTTTCACCAAATCCCGACAATACGACAGAAAAGGAGACATCATGAAAGAACGCCCTGCCATCCGCAGCCCCCGGAACACAATACCGCAAAGGCCGCGCAAACTGATCATTATAGCCGAGGTCGATGATTCGACCCTCGGTCAGATCGTGGACATACTCCGGCAGCAGAACGAGCCGCCGGAACGTCTAAAACAATAAAGTGTTGCATATGCAACGCTCGTGTGATATGCTGACGGAAGGATATTGAATGACAATAGATGAATTAAAAGAATACGCAAAATCTCTCTTCGCACAGCTCCCCGACGATGCCATTTTAGAAATACTTGAAGAAGTGGAGGCTTGGAAATGTCAAAGGAACTCGACGCAATCGAACTGCTCAGAATACAATGTGACACGATAGACGACAAAGTAAATATACTTGCCGATGGTATCACGCAAGTTGAAGAATCACTCCAAGAATCGACGCGAGCGCTGCAACAGCAGCAATCGCAGTTTGAATCCAAAAGCGCCGCTTTTCTTGCTGGCGTTGCTTCTGCTCTTCTGCTTGCCGCCTGCTTTCGGCCTCGGCCTTAGCCGTCGACTGCTGGACGCGCTCTGCCGGGCTTCCCGGTCTGACTGCGTTTAGGCTCATAGACGTACCCTCTCTACCGCTCACGTTTGTGGGCGGTTTTATTTTTTGCCGTTCATTTCCCTGATCCGCTCTTGCGCCCGGCTGATAAGCTGCCATAGCTCATCTTCGTTATCCGCGTGCTCTATGGCATACCGTCCAGCCTCCGCCGCGCTCATCCCCACCGCCCCCGCGGTGGGCTTTTCTTTCACGTCGGTGTAGCCTTGGAGGTAATCGACCGTGGTGTGAAGAATGTCCGCAATAATCTCTAATTGACTGTCGCTTGGAGAAGATTTCCCATATTTCCAATCTTGACATACCGTAGGGGTTCTGCTTATCGCTTCCGCGATATATTTTTTTGTTATTCCTCGCTCTGCTCTCAGAGCTTCAAATCTGCTGTAGTCCATTAACTTTGCTGTTATTTCTCCTTGCTTGTAAAAAGTCCTCGCTCTTTCAGTTTCTTCGCGCCAGCAACAAAAAATACAAAAGTCCATATTAGATATTGACGTATGTATACTGAATCTTCCAATACGGCGAAGAAGAGCACTATCAACAGGTTCGGAATAAAGCATTGCAGAAAATATACCCCTATCGTTGTTTGCTTCTCTCTTTCTTGCGCAATAAGGGCAGGAATCACCATAAAAAAGCTTCCAACCACGCATGACCAAAAAAGGTACATCAAAAAATTTTTAATCATTTCCAAAACAGTTTCCTCCTACTTCTCTTCGGTTTCGTTCCATGCCCGTATTTCCTCGTCTGTGCCCTTCCTTATCAGTCCTACAGCATGGCAATTTGGACATTCGTTATTCCATGCCACGCTCACAGTGCCGCACGCGGTACATATGAATTTGCGCATTTCCGGCTTCACAATAAACTTTTCGGAATCGTCTGCCGGTTTCTCCGGTATGCGGCCGCGCTTTTTCAGCATACCAGTCCCCACGCTGGAGAATATGAGGGTATAAAACACATACGGCGCGCCGGTGGTCTTACGGTTGATAATAAAGCAAATAAGCAGAAACGGTATGTTTGCCAGAAAACAATATAAGCGGTATTTCTTGGCCGACATCTGACTTGTTCCGCATCCCGCAATAATCAACGGAAGTGCGGCGTATCCCGCCGCAGTAATACAAATGTCCAAAATCAAATAACCCATCTTTAACCCTCCAAAGCAGAATGTATTTGTCAATCTGCACAGTTTCCCCGCTGTGCTTTTGTTTATTCTTCCGAATCGCATTATTGTGCGATTTTGTCCTTGATAATCGCATTTTTATGAGATATAATACAACCACAGACAAACCAGTTGAGAGTTTGGGCGGAGGGATTTCCGCCCGCGCTCCCCCGGAATCAGCTAAACCACATATTTGCAACGCGGTTGCGCTTTGCCACCCAGCGGCCGTTGCGGCAACTGAATCTTACCGCAGGGCATCTAAGATGTATTTTAAGCACCCTAGGCTACCTCCTTTCATTGGATTCCCGCCGTTCAATCCAACTCAGGTGTAACCGCGAATGCATTTCCGGCAGCGTTTGTCTTTTACTTTCCCATACTCCGTTCTCGCCCGGCTAAGCAATCCAGCGACACATCAAGCGCATCCGCTATCTTGATCAGGTTTTGCAAGGTCGGCTCCTTTTTTCCGCTCTTGTAGTCGCTTATAAGTCCTTGGGATATCCCGGTGCTTGCCGCCAGCCTGTAAGCGGTCATGCCCTTCTCTTGTAGGATATTACTAAAAACATCGCTAAACATTTGTCTGATTCTCCAAACTTCTCATTTGAGAGGTATTTAATCTTGATTACTTCTCATACGAGAAGTATAATACAACCATCCCGGAGGTGATTTGATGATGTTTCCCCGTAAGCAATGCCCCGAAAACGCCTCTCCGTCTCCCGAATACCTAAGAGGATATGCCGCCTGCGAAACGGCTTTTTGCCGTCGGCTTGAGGACTTGGCCGCTTATATCTATCTGCTTGAGCGCCAAGTTCACATGCTCCAGCAGCAGTTATCCCAGCGAGACGAGTAGTGTTGCAATCGCAACAAGAAGCGTGAGTATAGCGATTACGGAACTGCGGCTTGCCTGCTCGTGTTCCCGGATGTATTCCCGCCCCTGCCAAGTAAGCGCATACCCTGGAGCCGTCAGGCCGAAGTTGTAGCTGAAGAGTTCCCCGGCTCCCATGTTGAGGATTTCGTCTCTGGCCGGGCACTTCTTCCACAGCTTCCGCATGTTGCTTTCAAGCGCTTCTCCGTTGCGCTCGCACTTCTCCATTGTTTTCAAAAGCTTGTATTGAGTGTTCATCACATTCCATCTCTATTGATCCCGACGAAAGGAGGTAGTCACATGAGCTTTTCCCTTTTTCACGGAAAACCTGAGCTTTACAGGCTCGCGTTCGAGCTTGAAAACAAGCTCGAAAAAATTGCTGAGCTTGAGGCCGAAAACAAGTCTCTGAAAAACAAAATCAATAAGCAGGCCTCGACCTTCCAGCAGAAGTTGGCCGCGCTTGAGAAAGAAAACAAAGACTTGCGCGGCAAGAACGAGTGCCAACAAAAAAAGTTCGAGGAAATAAAGGCGGTTCTGCATGTCAACTGAAAGGGGATTCAGACTTGAAAAAGCTTGATAACAAACTGCACGATCTCGCCGAAGTGTTCAACGAACAGCGTTGCGGCAATGGTAAGCGGAATCTTTATTATCTCAAATCTGTGTTCGAGCTTTCTTTCGGCTATCTTCTCGGCCATCTCCTTGGCCTTCTGCTTTTCTAGCGCCGCCTCGGCGTTGCGCTGGTTGGCGACCATCGTGTTGTATTCCATCGTGCCATACTTCGGCACCTTGGTATATCTCTCCACGTTTCTCTCCCCTTGCAGTCCCCAGCGCCCGCCGAAAGGCGCGGCAGCAAAGACCCCACCCCCGGCAGACACCGGCGAAACTGCGCGGTTGTAATTGATTGTCAGCACTTTCAATCTATCACGTGTTCCCGCCGTTGTCAATAATAAATCTCATAATTATGGGATTTGAAAGGAGGATAAGCAACGGCAAATCGTACAAAGCATACCGGCTCCCCTCTGGCCGCGCAGCTGGCCGCCGAATTCAGAGCCCGCAGAGAGGCCGCCGGGTATACGCAGCAGCAGGTTGCCGACGCGATCGGCGTTGACCAGACGGTCGTCAGCGCGTGGGAACGCGGCAAGTGGCTCCCCCGCCTCGCTACCGTCGTCAGCCTCTCCGAGCTGTACGGCTGTGACGTCGGCGATCTACTGAACCCATGAAACGCCATCCCCGCGCAGTCGTGCCGCAGATGCGCGTCTTTGTCTGCCCCGCCTGCGGCACGAAAACCACCGTTACCAAGGTGAAAGGCCGGACAAGCCCCGGGCATAAGAAGAATCTTTACTGCTACGTGTGCCGCAAGACCACACCGCAGGAACAGCTTGAATGAAAGGAGTGACGCCCCGTGCCCCGCGTTACATATACCTCGCCCCCGGTCAGCAAGGCGCTTGTTGACGATATCCGCCGCAACTACGGCGGTATGCTCAATCTCACGGCTGTCGCAAAGCTGCTCAACCGCCACCGCGACACCGCCCGCAAGTTCATGGACGGCGTTCCGGCATACAACATCAATGGCCGCCGCTACTGGACGGCGACGGATGTTGCCCGCCGCCTCGAAGAAGTAAGAATTTAAGGAGATAGAAAAATGTGTGACTGGATAGTTTCCCATATGCCCCGCCTCACGGCTTGGGTCGGCAATATGTCGCTGGCCGGGCAGCTCGTCCTTGCCTTTGCCGCGCTCTTCGCGCTCGTCTTTGGCTATTGCCTCGTCAGGCGCTGCGCCGAAGTCCTCCCCTGCTGCGACAGGGAAGAGTTCGATCCCTCTTGGATGGACGCCGAGCTGTACGAGGTGGACGCATGACCCAGATACCCGACGCGCCGTATATTCGGGAGGCTGAAACCATCGGCTATCCCGTCGGCGGCGGCGATGAAGAACTTGACCCCGGCGACTGCCCGGTGCTCCGGCTATGAGTTCCGCGTCTGCCATCGCCTCGGAGTACGCCCACCGCCACACGCCCAACCCCTGCAAGGACTGCCCGCGCCGCGCTGTGTACTGCCGCCGCGGCTGTGCCGACTGGCAGGATTATCTTCGGCGCTTCGCCCAGACCCGCCGGATGATAGAGCAGAATTTCAATAAAGAACACGCGGCGCAGGAATTTCTTCTGGCGAATGCCGCCAGAGAGAACGCGAAGAAGCGCCGCCGCAGGAAAGGAGGTTAGCCCCGCCAACATGGAAATACAGCATCCCTATGACTGCATCTTTTTCCCCGGCCCCCGCGGCAGCATCGGGCGCGGCGCTGTCTGGTGCGATGATAAGTCAAAATGCGCCGTCTGCGGGTGGAATCCCCGCGTAAGTGAAAAACGAATGGAAAAATACAAGGAGGAAAACAGCATTGATAACAGTTGATAAAGCAAAGGGCATCTGCGAGACAACCGGCACCGGCCTTGAGCTCACCACGGATACAGCCAATATTGTCGCCAGCTTCTGCGAATCGCTCATTGAGGATCGCAAGCCCGGCACGTCGAAGCTCGAGGCCATAAAGGGCGCAAAGACGCTGCTCAACGCCTCAGTGAACGTCGGTATTGCTTCTGCCCTTTCCGACGCTCTCTCCGGCGAAGAAAGCGTTCCCGGCGGGGAGGATTCCAACAGTGCCGAATGAAACCGGCGTCGCCGAGTACGTCCGCGCAGACGTCAGTCTCTTCTTTGAGCCGGGGCATATTGCCTGTCAATACTGCCCACTTTTAGAGGTATATTCCCGCAATCAGTGCCGCCGTACCGGCGAATACATAATTGATACCCGCTTCACCACCGGGCGCTACTGCCCGCTTAATTTTACCGATAAAGGAGACAACACATAATGGGCATTCCCGTTCTCGTCCTCGGCGAATCCGGCTCCGGCAAGTCGGCCAGCCTCCGGAACTTCGACCCCGAAGACGTCAGTATCTTCAACGTGGCCGCAAAACCTCTCCCCTTCCGCAAAAAGCTCCCCTCCCGCAGCACCAGTGACTACGGCGTTATCATGCAGAGCATACAGGCCAGCGCGAAGAAGTCCTTCGTCATTGACGATTCTCAGTATCTCTTATGCTTTGAGAGCTTCGCCAAGGCCAAGGAAATGGGCTACGGCAAGTATACGGATATGGCGCTGCACTTCTATGACCTCGTTCAGTTCGTCATCCGCCAGACCCCGCCCGACGTCATCGTCTATTTCTTGCACCATACCGAGACCGCTGAGAACACCGGCAAGATAAAGGCCAAGACCATGGGGAAGATGTTGGATAACCAGCTCACCCTTGAAGGGCTGTTTTCCATTGTCCTTATGTGCTTCACGGACGGCAAAAAGCATCTGTTCATCACGCAGTCGGACGGCAAAACCACCGCCAAATCCCCCATGGACATGTTCCCCGCCGAAATAGACAACGACCTCAAGGCCGTTGATCAGGCGATAAGGGCTTATTATGACCTCGCTCCCGCAAAAGCAAAAGATGAAAAGGAGACCACAAAATGATAACCAGACCTTCAAATTGGGATAACGTTCAGGCGTTCACAGACCGCCCCAAGCTCCCCGTCGGCGCGTATGTGTGCCGCATCAAGCGTGCCGTCGTCAAGGACGGTTCCACCGGCGCGCAGCTTTGCGTCCTCTTCGATATAGAGGACGGCGAATATGCCGGTTTTTATGAGGCCGACTTCAACACGAACACTGCCGAAAGCAAAAAGTGGCGCGGCGTCCTCCGCCTCTTCCTCCCGAAGAACGACGGCTCCGAAAAGGATGAATGGACTAAATCCACGCTCAAGGGCTTCGTCACCTCCGTCGAGGAGTCCAACCGCGGCTATTGCTGGGATTGGGATGAAAATTCCCTCGCCGGGCTTGAGCTTGGCATCATCTTCCGCAATGAGGAGTGGGATTATAACGGCCGCACTGGCTGGGCTGTCCGCCCGTTCCGTGCCTGCTCCGTCGATACCGTGCAGGACGGCGACTATAAGCTTCCCCCGGATAAGCCGCTCAAAGGCTCCCCCTCTTCTGCCACCCCGGGCGCGTCCTCTGGTGCGTTTACCGATTACAATGCCAATGAAGACGACTTGCCGTTCTGATTGGTATTGGTTCATCTTTGCGGATGGGTATCAGCTCTGCACGCGCGGCCTTGACCGCGCTGAGCTGGCGCATGAAGTCGCCAAGCACGGCGCGCTCATCCGCAAAGAGCCGGAAAGGAGTGCCCCGTGCCAAACCGAATAATCAAAGAAAGCATCCGTACAAGCAAAAGTGTAAATGCAATGTCGGATTTTCAGTTTCGGCTTTGGGCTTATTTACTTACATATGTTGACGATTACGGGCGCGGCAGTGCTGACCCGGAATTGCTTAAAGGCTTTGTGTTCCCTCGGCGCAAAGGCGTGACCGAGGGAACTATACAGAAAACGCTTGCAGAATTGGCGACCATAGGCTCTGTAATCCTCTATGAAGTTGACGGAGAGCCGTACCTATGTTTTCCGAACTGGAGCGAACATCAAACAGTAAGAAACAAAGTCAGTAAATTCCCCGCACCCGACGACGCCTTGCTTGCGGGCGCAAGCATTCGCATACAATTGAAATCAACTGAAAGCAGTTGCAATCAATCGCATACAAATGTTCCCGTAATCCAATCCGAATCCGAATCCGAATCCAATCCGAAAGAGAGCGCGCCCGCGCGCCACGCCCACGGGCAGTACCAGTGGGTCAAGCTGACGGACGAAGAGTATTCCCGCCTGCTTGCTGACCTTGGCGAGGCTGAGCTTGCCCGCTGCATCGCCTATGTGGACGAGGCCGCACAGTCTACGGGCAACAAGAACAAGTGGAAGGACTGGAATCTTACCCTCCGCAAATGCCATCGTGACGGCTGGGGGCTTGACCGCCGCGCCAATCGCAGCGCCTCCGCGCCCCGTGATTATTCCTCCCTCAAAAACAGCTTTTCCAGCCTTGACAATATCGCCAAAAACATCTGACACGGAAAGGAGCGAAAATGCCGAATTATAATCTCTATATGGCCGAAAAGAATATCGCGCCGAAGGATATCATCTACGCCCTCCGCCCGGCCTATAAGACCTCGAAGATGCACGTTTCCTGCGCCGTCCATTCGGCGGAATCCGGCCTGTGCTTTGAGCCCGAGGCCGAAAAGCTCATTGTCGCCGCCTATGGCGACGGCCCCGGCCTCGTCTGCTCCGGCGGTGAAGCCTCCGCTCCGCAGGCCAAGAAGCCGAAGCCGAACCGCCGCAAGCCTCACAGGCTCGTTGTCTACGTTGACGACCCGCTGTTCCGCCGCATCCAGTCTGCCGCCTCCTCGCGCGGCTATGTTACCATGCAGGGCTTCTTGGAAAGCCTGCTTTATAAACTCGAAGAAGAAAAGGAGAATCCCCATGAAGTATGAATTTACCGGTGAAACCAAACTTTGCTTTGGCATTATGTTGAAACGCATTCGCGCAACTGCCGCAATAGAGAAATTCAACGTCGCTGCCGGCGACCTTGGCGGCTGGATAGAGGATGAGAAGAATCTTGACCAGTCCGGCGACGCTTGGGTGTACGGCGACGCTTGGGTGTACGGCGACGCTAGGGTGTACGGCGACGCTTGGGTGTACGGCGACGCTAGGGTGTTCGGCGACGCTAGGGTGTACGGCGACGGTAGGGTGTGCGGCGACGCTTGGGTGTACGGCGACGCTAGGGTGTACGGCGACGCTTGGGTGTTCGACAACGCTTGGGTGTTCGACAACGCTAGGGTGTACGGCGACGCTAGGGTGTTCGACAACGCTAGGGTGTTCGACAACGCTAGGGTGTTCGACAACGCTAGGGTGTTCGGCGACGCTTGGGTGTACGGCGACGCTTGGGTGTACGGCGACGCTTGGGTGTACGGCGACGCTTGGGTGTACGGCGACGCTAGGGTGTTCGACAACGCTAGGGTGTACGGCGACGCTAGGGTGTACGGCGACGCTTGGGAAAAATCTCCGCTGTACATACAGGGCACGAAATACGCCTTTTACATGGCCACGGCGAACAAAGTCGGCTGCGGCTGTCAGGTGTTCACCTTCGCAGGTTGGCATAAGTTCTGGCGTAAGATCGCCGCGAAATTCGGTATGACCGAAGCCGAGCAGACCGAATACGTCAGTTACTTCAACCTTGCCTGCGAGCGCTACGGGAAGCTTGAGTTCAAAATCGACCTGACGGACGGCAGCGGAAATGATGAGCCGAAAAGCGAGGTAGACGATGGCGACTGACAAAAAGATTCTTGATGCGACCTGCGGATCTCGGTCGATCTGGTTCAACAAAAACCACCCGGCGGCTATCTACTGCGACAAGCGAGCGGAAGCGACAAGCGGAGTGTGGGAAAGCACCAAAAGCACCAGCAGACAAAGCGAGAGGCAGTGCGTGATCGCCCCGGACATACAGTGTGATTTTACAGAACTTCCTTTTGGAGACAACACATTTGCGCTGGTCGTGTTTGACCCGCCTCACCTTAAAAGTGTGGGGGAAAATGCGTGGTTAGCCAAGAAGTACGGCAAGCTTGATGAAAACTGGCCGCAAATGATTCACGACGGATTCAAAGAGTGCATGAGGGTACTCAAGCCTGACGGCGTGCTCATATTCAAATGGTCAGAGACACAGATACCGGCGGCTGATGTCTGGAAAGCGATAGGAGAGAAACCGCTATTCGGACATCACAGCGGAAAGAAGATGCAAACATTCTGGGGATGCTTTGCGAAGCTGGAGGCGGGTGTATGAAAGCGGTTTTAATCAGCATACGCCCGAAGTGGTGTGAAAAAATCGTTAACGGTGAAAAAACCATTGAGGTGCGGAAAACGCGCCCGAAGCTGCAAACGCCGTTCAAGTGCTACATCTACTGCACACTACCCAGGTACCCGCATGAGGACTTCATTGAAACGGATTATCCGAAGCCACAGTTTTACGGCGGCGGAAAGGTCATCGGAGAGTTTACCTGCAACAGAGTAACAAACCTTTTTTCAAACAGCAGGTTTTGGCTGGACGAGGATGATATTTTACACACGTGTTTGTCTGCTGCGGAAATGCGGAAATACGCAAACGGCGCAAATGGATTGTACGGTTGGCACATCTCCAACCTGAAAATCTACGACAATCCTCTGGAACTGAGCAAGTTTCGCGTAGAGGACAAGGCAGCAATCAAAGCGTGCAAGCATAGGTTCCGCGCCGGACAGCCGGAATATGTTGCAAGGCACGGCGGATGGCTGCAAGGCGGTTGGGGCTGTATGAAAACCGGAGAACCTGAATGGTGCGAAAACTGTTTGACTAAGCCGCTTACCAGACCGCCGCAAAGCTGGTGCTATGTTTATGAAAATAATTGATGGATTTGAAAATTATGCTATTACAAGTAATGGTAAAGTTTTTAATGTAAATACAATGGAAGAAAAAATTCCAACAGATAATCAGAGAGGGTATTTATATGAACATTTGCTTCGCCGTTCCCGGTAAGCCGCAGGGGAAGGCTAGGCCGCGTTTTACGCGGTCTGGCCATACATACACCCCCGGCAGCACCGCCGCGTATGAGGAACGTGTTAAACTCGCCTACAGGCAGGCTGGCGGGGGTAAGCTGAGCGGCTTTGTCTCTGCTGACATTCTCGCCGTGTTCACCGTGCCCAAGTCGTACACCAAGGCGCAAAAGGCCGCCGCGTTTGATATGCGGTATGTGCCAAAAAAGCCGGACTGTGATAATATCGCAAAAATAATCCTCGACGCGCTCAATGGCCTTGCCTATGACGACGATGCACAGGTCGTGAAACTTCGTGTCGAAAAGAGATACGGCATGACTGATCACGTCACGGTGACATTGGAGGGCGGCGAATCATGAAGAAGGAGGTCTCCCATGCTCCAGATTGACCCCGGCGAGGTTGGCCGCAATATGCGAGCCTGCCGCGTCTCGAAGAACATCGGCCGCGGCAGGCTCGCCGAAAAAAGCGATGTCGCCCTGCAATCCATCCGCAACTATGAACGCGGGCGCAGCCTCCCCGGCCTCGTCAACCTCGTCTGCCTCAGCTCCGCGCTGGGCGTCAGCATGGACGAGTACACTGGCATGAAAGGCAAATACAACATCCCGCAGTAAAACTCTATAAATCCTTTCTTGACTTGGTGATAAAATGGTGATATTATACGTACACAAGGAGGTGAGTATAGTGTCTCCGAGACCGAAAGCCAATAGTGAAAGAACGAATGTGTTCTTTTCCCCGGAGGTCATGGAAAAGCTCCGCAGACTGGCAGAAGAAAAAGGAACTTCTGTAAGCGGGCTTATAAGAATGATCGTTCTTGAATACTTGGCGAAAAAATAAGAATTCCGACGTTCCTCTACCAAAGCCACGCCGGAATCCTTGTCACCACACAACGAAGTGAGGTTAAATCTATTATAACCTCCTCCGTTGTGAAAATCAAGAAAGAATGAGGTTTTCACGCAATGTCAATGGATGAACTCAAAGAGTACGCGAAATCATTGTTTGCCCAGCTTCCGCCAGAGGCCATTTTGGAAATTCTCTCGGAGGTTGAGCGTTGGAAACTCGAAAGGCTCTGTGTGGTGGGCTTGTCTAAAATGCCGCCAGAGCACGCAAGCAAAACAGTAAATAAAATTTTTGACGGAGGAAAATAATGAATAACAATCAGATCATCAACATCAACGGTATAAGCTGCTATGAGAAGGACGGCACGGCTTACCTCAGTCTTGAAGCTGTCGCACGTGGGCTTGGATTTACCCAGACGAAGAACGGCGTTGAATACGTTAAATGGGAACGCGTGGGCGCTTATCTTTCTGAGTTGGGGTTTTCCCCAGAAGTGGGGAAAGATAGTTTCATCCCTGAGAACATCTTCTATCGCCTCGCAATGAAAGCCAAGAACGAAGCCGCCGAGAAGTTTCAGGCGAAGATAGCGGATGAGGTCATCCCGTCCATCCGCAAGCATGGTATGTACGCGACTGAGGTCACGATAGAGAGAATGCTCGGCGACCCGGACGCCATGATAAAGGTGCTTACCACTCTCAAGGAAGAGCGCGAACAGCGTAAGGCGCTTGAATCCAAGGTCGAGACAGACCGCCCGAAGGTGCTTTTCGCCGACGCGGTCAGCGCGTCCAAGACCTCTATTCTCGTCGGCGACTTGGCGAAGCTCCTGCGCCAGAACGGCGTAGACATCGGGCAGGGGCGGCTTTTCCAGTGGCTCAGAGATAACGGCTACCTCATCAAGCAGAACAGCACCAGTTGGAATATGCCGACGCAGCGCGCTATGGAGCTGGGCTTGTTTGAGGTCAAGGAAACTGCCATCACCCATTCGGACGGACACACCACCGTCAACCGCACGCCCAAAGTCACCGGCAAGGGTCAGCAGTATTTTGTTGAAAAATTCCTGAGCGACAAAGCGTCGTGATATAGCACAAGAGAGAGGCTTTCGCCTCTCTCTTTTCGCGCCTGACCATTTTCACGGCCTCACGAAATTCGCCGCTTCGCCGCGCGTGAGTGTTTCATCACCCAATCCGCGGCGGCATCCCTGTTCCGCGGCACGCCCGACGCGGTTTTCCCGCCGTCGTCTGCCTTTTCGCTTGTCCGCACGGAACCGCTAAGCTGTGCCTCTACGGACGGCGCGTCTGGATAAAGCTCTGCGTATATCTTGTCTATCTGCGTTGCATAGTCCGGATTGTTCGCATAGCTCTTTGTACCGCTCTTTGTAATGTTGTAAAAGTCGTTGAGCGTTATCCCGGCATAGGTCTCTTTCGCGCCCAGCCCCATGTTTGTCCACGCCTTTTCAACGTCGTCCTTGCTCACATGGTCGTTTTCGTCCGCGTCCTTCAGCTCCGCCGTCAGCGTCAGCCATTCGCCGAGGTCCCCCTCCGCGCCGTTGTTCTTGGCCGCAGTCATGTATGCCTCCGCCCGGCGTACCGTGGCGTTCTGCTTGCCGCCGCTGTCGCTCTTCGGCATGAGCTGTGCGCGCATGGCGTTCAGGATCTCTTCGTCGCTCTTGCCCTCCATGCTGTTGTAGATGGATATCGCCTTTGCCGCGTCCGTGCCGCCCAGCGTCTTTTCGCCCTCCGCCACGGCCTCATGCGCTGAATACCAGTCCTCTGCCCCCATGCCCAGCGCGTGGGAGTACCGCAGCCCGGGCACGTTCAGCCCCTTGCGTTCCAATTCGTCGCGTACCGGTGCCGAGAGATCGCCGTACTTCCCCAGAAGCAGATCTATCGCGTCGTATGTGGCGCTGCCCCCGGTTCCGGCCTTGCCGTCTTTAAGTGCCTGCGCCGCGGGCAGATATTCGGATATCCCCGCTTTCGACAGGGCGGATATCGCATCCCAGCGATCGTTGGAGTACTCGCCTCCGCGCCCGTCCACGAGCTGACGCTTCGCTTCGTCAAGGGCGTAGTCGCGTATGCTTTTCAGCACGTCGGCTTTCTGCTCGTCGCTCAGCGCCTTGTACATCTCCGAATCCAGCAGCGGCTTTGCCAGCTCATAATATGTCTGCCCCTGCACCTTCTGGAAGGTTTCCCTGTCCTTCCCGTTCGTCGTGTACAATTT
Organism: uncultured Cloacibacillus sp.; assembly: GCA_934511335.1. Classification (GTDB taxonomy): domain Bacteria; phylum Synergistota; class Synergistia; order Synergistales; family Synergistaceae; genus Cloacibacillus. The sequence continues at coordinate 15,494 of CAKSWL010000011.1, forward strand.
GTTGTCGTATTCGATTTTGTACGGCGATACGCTCGGGAAAAACGACGTTCCGCCGGTCGCGTCATGCAGCCGGTATATTTCCTCGTCCACGTCGTTCCGCTTCCCGCCGGTGTAGTTCGTCGGGTTCAGCAGCATGTTGAATGCCCGCGCCGCCAGCCCGCCGCGCGTGTTTTCCTCGCCCCTGACGTTGACGCTCGCCGGAAGCTTCTTTGAAAATCCCGGAGTGGTGGAAAGTACCTTTGCGCCGATGTCGTTGAAGACGTTTCCGCCCGTGTAGGTCGAGCGCACCGTGCCGTCTATTATTTTTGCTATGTCTCCCGCGAGGCCGGGAACGAGCTGTGTCGCGCCTCCCTCCATTATCGCGTCTATTATCTGCTGCGTCGGCTTGCCGCTTCCGCGCAGAACGCTTATGATGTTCTGGAAAAGCGACAGATTCAGCGTGGAATCGCCCGCCGTGTATATCGCGTTCATTAGCGCGCTATCCCAGCCTTCCTGCCCCTTCATAGCGTCCGCAATCTCCGCGCCGAATGCAAGCAGGCTCCCGACTGGCTGTGCCCAATCGTAGGACACACTGCCACCTATGGAAAGCGGGAAGGAATATGTGCCCTGCCCTGTCGCTTTGTCCAGTGCCGCCTTGTCCTTGTCGTCGTCCTCGCCGCCGGTTATTATCCCGGCGTTTCTCAGCGCAAATCCGAGCGCGAGCATTGCAGTTCCTACGCTGGCCTTTGAGAAAGCGTCTATTTTGGCCGCAGGACCGTCTTTCGCAATCATTTTCCCGAAGCCTACCGGGCTGTAGTCTCCCATCAGAGACAGGATGTTCGCCGGGGTCGTGGTAAACGGGATGAGCACGTCAATTGCCGCAGACACCGCCGGGGAGCTGTCGCGTTTTGCCTGATTTACAATGTCGGCAATTACATTTGCGTTCTTGAACGTCGCCTCCATAGCGTTTGCCGTGGCAAAATCTATGGCCTCCTGCGTGATGCCCGCCTCGGTGGTTATGCCCTTCGCCGCGCAATATTGGGATAAGCTGTCTACGAATGCAGACTTTACAAACGGCGCGTCGCCCTTTTCAAGGCACTTGTATGTTACCTTCCGCAGCGCCTCGCCGAAGCTGTCTATCTCCTTGCCGGTCATTTTGCTCACGGCCTTTTCTATCGCGCCGCCCTTGAAGATAGTCCGCTTTTCCCTCAGCATGGATTTCATATCCCACTTGTTGGACTGCCCGTTTATGTCGGCCTTGTTCGCCTCGTAGTAGTCTCTCGCAAGCTGGCGCTGCTCCTTGCTTGCCCAGCCGCGCGTTCTGTCGGCTTCTTTCATCAGCCCGGTCTTTGTCAGCGCGCTCTGGATGCCAATGCTCAACGTCTCTGCGCCTTTTCTTAGCCCTATCATGGGCACGTTTGACGCAACATTTTTTATTTGCGTTCTCGGGCGCAGCAGCATGTTTATCCGGCGTATTTCTGTCAGCTTTTCAAGCACGGACGACGGCATTTCCTTGCCGAGGCGCGTCGCCACCTTTTCATATATCCGTTCGTATGCGCCGCTTTCCGTGAAGTCTGTGGAAAGTATCTCCTGCGTCTCTGCCTCGGTGAGTTCCGCTCTCCACTTTGACCTCTTATGCTGCTTTTCAAACTCGGCGTTTATCGCGTCGATGGATTTCTGTATGGAAGCAAGCGCAGCGTTCGGGTCTGAATCGCGCAGAATGCGCCCTGCCTGCCCAAGCTGCCCCGCCGCCGTAAGCTCCGTTGCCACATCGGCGAGGATCCGCCTTGCGGTTTCCACGTCGCCGTTTTTTGAAAGCTCGTTCGCCACCATGCGCGCCAGCGGCACCATTTCCGGTGCAAGCTTGCTTCCGCTTTTGGCCGCGCCCAATGCCTGTTCGACCTCTCCGCGCGCCTCGCCAAGCCCTCTTGCGAATATCTCCTCCGCCTTGGCGAGAGTGTCCTTGTTCGCAAGCTGTTTATACGTCTCCGGTGCCGTGTCGAACGATTCCCGTATTTTCGGCTCCATCGCATTATCCGTGCGCACATTTTTGGAAAATCCGCGTTTCTTCTCTTTGGGGCTGCCCTCGTAGTCCTCCGATCCGTTCCGCGCCCTCCCCTGCGTGCCCCCAGCATTTTCCTGATTTTCGCTCTTGACATTCTGCGCCGTTGTGGGTATACTGGTA
>CAKSWL010000012.1 GCA_934511335.1 uncultured Cloacibacillus sp.
GCAGGTGAAGGGCGCGCAGCGGGCGGCGGCCGGCGCTTCCGGCGTCGACGCGGGCGCGGGGTCGTCTTTGGATTTGCTTCGCGAAACGGCATATGTTGAGGATGAGGAGGCGGCGAATATCCGGTATAACGCGATGCGCGCCCGCGGCGGGCGTATCGCCGAGGCTCAGCAGTCGGCGTGGAACGCGAAGGCGGCGCGAGTGGGCGGGGAGAACGCGGCGCGGGCTGCGACGAACGCCGGTAAGGCCGCTCTGTGGGGCTCGCTGCTTAAGGGAGGCTCTATCGTCGCGGATAAGTGGGATTATCTCGTCAAGAAGAGGTAGGTGAGATCATGCGGGTCGAACGTTTGCGCCGGGTGACGGCGAAGGAGCCGATGGAACGGATACGCCGCAGTCCCGAGGCTCCGCAGGGCGCTTTCGGCGTCGTCGATAAATCGGGATTGATTCTGGCCGACGCTGCCGGTGACGCGGCGGCGCGCTTTGAAGCGATAACGAAGCGGCGGCAGGATGATTGGGATAGGGCGAAGGTAAATGAAGCGGTTTCCCAGTACCTCAGGTGGGACCAGGAAACGCGTTATAGCCCGGAGAGGGGGCTGATGCTGACTTCGGGGGCTAATGCAAAGGGGCTTTATGACCGCTCCGTCGATTTATATATGAAACAGGCGCAGGAGATGGCCGGAGGATTGGAAAACGACCGCCAGCGCGCGATGTTCCGCGAGGCGATAATCCCGCATGAGCGCGCCGCCGCCGTCTCCCTCTCGAAGCATGAGGCAACGGAGCTGCGTAAGTGGAATGTGGAGCAGAGCGAGGAACGCCTTAAAAACGAGGCAGTTGCTTTTTCAGGGTGTTTCGATACTCCCGAGGGCAGGGAGGCGGCGCTTGCGGCCGCGCGGCAGGTCAGCTTTATGATAAACGGCGATCAGGGGGAGGAAACGAATGCGAGGAATGAGAAAGCGGTCCTGCGGCAGTTGGTCTCATATGGCCTGGATTCGCTCGTGCGGTCTGACCCGCTGCGCGCGGAAAAGATGCTGGAATCCTACAAGGGTGAGTTTGACGGCGTGACTTATGAGAAGATGAGGGATGTTGTCGGCAAGGCTGTGCTGCCGGTGAAGGCGCAGGCCTTCGCCGAGGAGATGCTCAAGAAGCATGGCGTCGACGGAGCCTCGTCCGCCATTGCAGAAACGAGAGAGGCATTTAAAGGGAAGGACGAAAACGTCTATTTGGGTTACGTTAATTCCCTCTACGCGGACGTGAAGCAGGCGAGGAATGAAGCGCGCGAAAAAATAGAGGCCGAAGCCATCGACTTGCTCAACAACCGCGTCGGGTACGGCAAGATAAACGCTTTTTTATCTAAAAACGAGGCTGCGCTCGGCCCGAAGAGATATCGGACACTCAAAAACGATCTTGATTCGGATTATAAAGTCGGCAAGTACGCCGATAAACCAAAACGTGACGAAATGGCGGCCCTCCGTGTTTGGAGCCGCGCGGAAAAAGAATTGGCAGCCGGAGTTTATGCCGATAAAGATGAATTTTATGACGCATACGAGGATTCCGGCTTAAAGGCCAGCGAATTGAAAAGTCTTGCAAACGCTGCGTTTAAGAAAAAGTCGGGCGGCAAGGACCATTACAATAAATACAACCCTCTTACCGTTGTAGACAAGATGACGAAGGATTATAACCTCGAACTTGACCCACAGGAAGACAAGGCCTTTTGGACTGCTTTCAGCGCCGCCGCCCACGCCAAAGAGGCCGATCTCGGCAGGAAGCTCACCGACGATGAAATTGAGGCCCTGGCGAAGGAGCGTTTTAAAAAAGAGGTCGTCCGCCGTGAGTACAACGGTATTGAGAGAGGGCTTATGTGGCTCGGTGTCGGTGTGGATTATTTCACGCCCGACAAGGTGACGGAAGCTTATAAATATCAAACGGAGGCGGCGATGATGGGCGGAGTCAAATATAACGCCGAGACAAATACTTATTATACGGTCGACGACGCGGGGAATATCAAAGGCTGGGAGCCGGACTCCAATCCCAAACTCAAAGGGCTGGATAAGCGAAAAATAAAAAATAAAGGCTATTACGATGAAATCGACGAAATAGCCGACGATATAACCAGATAGACGGAAGGTGTGGAATATGGGCTCTTATGATCTTTCTCCAGAGCAGCTCACAGCCATCTTGAACGATGAAGCACAAAAGAAGATAATGAGAGAGACGGCCGCCGAATACAGGGAGGCCGTCTCTTTAGGCATGGATGCCGATTCCGCGATGAAGACGGCGGGGCCCGTATCCGACCTAGCCGGACGCTATCGCCGGGCTATCGAGTTCATGCCGGATCCCGACACGCTGGCGAAGGACGCGCAGCTGGCGAAAGATTCCGGATCTCCCCTCGTATTGATTCAGGAAGATCCGGAGGTCCGCGCCGACGCCGTGCGCCGGCAGATGTTCAATAAAGGCAAGGTCCCGAGGCACGAGCGCATGAGGCAGATAGAGGAAAGCCTGCCCGCTACAAACCGTTTCCTAAAACGCCCCGGCAATCTGCCCTTTATCACGGACGACCCCGAGAGCCTGATGCGCGGCGAGGGGATGCTTTCTACGGCCGTACGCGGGTATTTGGAGGGCGATCTCCAGCAGGAGCTGGGAAGGCTTCGGGCGAGCCAACTCCTGGGCGTCGGCGGAAAGGATGTCGAGGATAAGGTCGCCGACGTGAAGTCGCGGCTGGAAGGGTACGGATTTGAGAGACCAGAGGGACTTGGCGGGCGGATGTTTTACGGCGCCGGCAAGCTGTTGGCGCAGAGGCGGGATCAGATAGCGCGCGGCGCGGCTTACGCCGGCCTGGCGGCTGGGGCCGTGGGGTTGGCCGCGGCCACGGGCGGGCTTTCCGTGCCGGGGACGCTGATGACGGCGGCGGGCGCTTATTCCGGAGCGGCGGGGCTTGCGGCGAACGCCGCGCGTGTGGGCTTTGTTACGGGTTCCGCCTACGAAGGGTTTATCCAAGAGGCGGGGCTCGGCTACGACGAGCTGCTTGAGATTCGCGGGGAGAACGGAGAACCTCTTGATCCAGCCGTGGCCCGCGCCGGAGGGCTTATCATCGGCGCGGTGAACGCCGGAATAGAGTTCGCGCAGCTGGATATGTGGCTGAAATCGGTTCCCGGCGTGAGGCGGCTGATCTCCGCGGGGGTCATGAAGAAGGCCGCGGCATTGCCGCAGGTGCAAGGGTATCTTAAGGCCGCTGGAAAGGTCGGGATGTCGTATCTGAAGCTGCTGGGAGCCGAGTCAGCGCAGGAGGTGGTGCAGCAGGGGACGAACATCGTCGTGCGCAACGCGGCGAAGGCCCTGTCCGACGGGAGCTTTAAGCCGGATTCCGCCTCCGACGTCATAGCCGAGCTTGTGGAGACGTTCGGGAGTTCGGCTATTGAATTTTCTCTGGGGATGCTTCCCGGGCCGTTCGCCGGCGGCGTGTCGGATATGCGACGGATCGCGGCGACGAGGGAGTATCGCATCAACCGCGCAAAGGGGCTGGCTTCGGTACAGGCTATGGTAAACGACGCCGCGAAGGAGGGGCCGCTGGCGCGAAGGGCTCCGGAGAAGATGCGCGAGTTCCTGGCCACAGTGAACGATACGATAAAAAATCCCTTTGGGGAGGTCTATATAGATTCCGGCGTGATTCGTACGCTGATGGCTGATCGCGGCTATACGGAAGAGGAGCAGGCCGTTCTGCTTGAAGACAGGCTGGGCGTCACGCAGGAAGAGTATAAGGCGGCGATAGAGTCGGGCTCGGCTTTGTCGGTGCGTAGCGAGAATTTCGCGCTGCTTAACGAGCAGGACGAGGAACTCGGCGCGCTTTTGTTCCCCGAGCTTAAGGCGGATCCCGACGGCATCGCCCTGAAAGATGTGGCCGCTGCGACGGAGGATCATAAGGCGAGCCTTCGCGACGAGCTGTCTTTCGCGACGCGCGCGGCGGCCGCGTCCGTTTCCGTGGACGATCTTAAGGGGTGGGCACGCCGCGAGGGGCTGGACCGTGTTTATGTGGACGCCTCCGCCGTGCAGACGCTGTTTCAGGATGCGGCGCCGGAAGAGAGGGCGCGGGCGCTTGAGGCCCTCGGGGTCGCGCCGGCCGACTTCGAGCAGGCAGCGGACGAGGGCGGAGACGTGGAGATATCTTTGGACAGGCTGTTTGATTCCGGCGTGCCCAATGAGCTGTTCGACAAGATAAAGAATGATCTGCGCGCGGAACCGGGGGCGATGACGGCGCGGCAGGCCGGCGCATATGCCGAAAATGGCGCGCCTGGAACGACTATGCAGGAAACTCAAGAGTGGAAGGAAAAGGCGGAGCGCTACGTGCGCGATCTGGAGGGAGCGCACCGCGTGAAGGCGAATCTTAAGGCGCAGCTTATGCTCGCCGGCTACGGCGACGATGCGGCGCAGGCTTCGGCGGAGGTTTTCGCCGCGCGCGTCATGCGCTCCGCGCGGCGCATGGGGCTCGACCCGGAGACTTATTTCAAGATGTACGCGAATGTGAAGTTCGTGCGGGGCGACGTCAGCGGAGTGAACGGGGTACTGAATCAGGATGTTAAGATAAACCGTTCGGATGTGGAAGCTGTCCAACGTATAGGCGCTAAGAGCGTCAATGATTTTTCTCCCGATGAGGTTAAAAACACTTCCGTATGGGCGCGCAAGTTCCAGCGGGAGCTCGGCGTGAAGTCTCCTTTTTTCCGCGCCTGGTTCGGCGACTGGCGTGCCAACGATAAAACGAAGGTTGAGAAGGTGCGGCTTTCCGGCGGCGATCCGAAGAGTATGCCGCGCGGCTCTTTTGTGAATAAGGATACGGGCTGGAGCATCGATGTGTCAAGAAAGGTCGGCGAGGAGACAAGGGCGCACTCGGGAAGAGATTCCAGGCGCACCGCGATTTCGGCTCTGGCGGATATTGAAGAGATCGTCAAAAACGCGGTGCTGCTCGATACGAGCGGAGCGGTGGAAGCAGGGAATAAAAAGAAGATAGATACCGCTTTCATGCATCATTTTTACGCAGTCGTGAATGACGGCAAAAATGATATTCTGCTGAAGCTGTTTGTGGATGAGATGTATAACACTCAAAAGGACGTTGGGCAGCGGCGCGCTTATGAGCTGAAGGCGATAAAAGAGATACCGTCAGGCGTTAATCGGATGACTCCCGCTGATAACGGAAGCGGCCCAACGGCACCTGACGGTAAGTATAGAGTAGCAGACTTGTTCAACATTGTCAAGGCTAATGACGGCTCTTTTAATCCCAAAGATGCAAGCAAGGTTGTGGACGCAAACGGGGAGCCGCTTGTGGTCTATCACGGGAGCAAGACGGGCGGAGGATTTTCAGTCTTTGAAGGCCCCTCATTCTTTACCGATGATTTCGACACCGCCGATATGTTCAAGTCTGAAGCGGATTACGAGCTCTATATCAACGGCAGAAATATCGGCCTGCTTGACGGCGCCGACGCGGACGACCTCTCTTATCTGCTGCTTGCCGGGGATTATTCGCCGGAGGAGATTTCGGAGGGCGGGTTCGTCATAGACGAGGATATTCACGACGCGGACGGGCTTTCCGAGTTTTTGGAGGAGAAGTTTTCTTACGGCTTCAGCGAAGGGGACAGGATAGAGCTTAAAAGGACGCCCGGTGTCTACGGCTGTTTTCTGAATATACGCAATCCTCTGGTCGTCGATTTTGAAGGGCGCGTGTGGGGCGAGCGGGTCGAGGACAGGCCGGAAGCCTTCTTCGAGCATGCGCGCAATGAAGGACATGACGGGGTCATAGTGCGAAATATCGTTGAGGGAGGGCTCAGCGGCGAATTACGTGATGGCGGAGAGCCGCGGGCAAGTACTGTTTTTGTGACCTTTGATCCGGAACAGGTCAAGTCCGTGGAGAATACGGGGACGTTCGACGCTGGGAATCCGAATATTTATCTTCAGCCGGTGTGGCACGGGAGCCCGTATAAGTTCGACAAGTTCAGCACGGAACATATAGGCGAGGGTGAAGGCGCGCAGGCTTTCGGCTGGGGGCTGTATTTCGCGGGCAACAAGGAAGTGTCCGAGTGGTACAGGAAGAAGCTGAGCCGCGTAGAGTTTGCAACCCCGACAGTGTCGTTTGATGGGAAAGTAATAAAATACAACTATGACGATGAGACGGGCGAACCGGTACTGCGGGAGAACTACGACGAGGATATAAAACATATTATATGGCAAGTTGTCTCTTCCGCCCATAGGGTGCCAGCCAAGGATGTTTTGCCGGAGGCAATAGCCTCTCTGAGAAGGCGTGCAAAAGCGTATGATGGGGTGTCATATAAGAATTACGCCGCCCGGATTGCGGCGGAGGCCGACTGGCTTGAGGCGAATAAGGATCGCTTCTCTGTATTAGAGAAATCCCAGGGGCAGCTGTTCAAGGTGGATATCCCAGATGAGAATACGGAGTATGGGAATTATCTGTTGTGGGATGCGGCGGTCACGAAGGAGCAGGCGGAGAGGACATTTAAGGCGCTGGAAGAGCGCGGCGCCCCCCTTGTCGACAGCCTGATCTTCAACGGCAGGAGCCTTGCCGGGATGGATTACGGCGAGATGATCGACGAATTCGACGAGGACGGAGCGGCTGTTTTGACGAGGATCAGGACAAAAGTTTATTACGGCGATTCTCTGAGTGACGCGATAAACGATACGCGCTCCCGCTATGAAAGGGATGTGGCCCTGGCGGGCGACATTGGCGGACGCTCCAAAGGGGAGGCGGCAATGCTTTCCGAGCAGGCTGAGGCGGCGCGGGATAGGCTCGCCTGGCTGGAGGCCAACATGGACAACCTATCGGTTTCCAGTTATTCCCCGAAAGAGTTCGTCGAAATGTGGGGCGAAAGGGGAAGGATTTTTTATGAGAATCTGAGCGACATGCTCGGCTCAGATAAAGATGCCAGCATGTTGCTCCGCGACGCGGGCTTCTCCGGCATTAAGTATCTGGACGGCTCAAGCAGGAGGAGAGGCGAGGGCAGCTATAATTATGTGATTTTCGATGATAATGCGGTGAATATCCTGGAGACGTATTATCAGGCGCAGAATCTCGTCAAAGAGGTTGAACGCGTCATCGATGTTTCAAAGTCCGATAAGGAGACGCTCGCTTCCGCCAATCTCGGCTCTGCCGGTGAATGGCTTGTTCGGCTTGCGGAGGAGAACGCCGTTAAGATAGACGGCGGTTATATCCATTCGATTGATTCTTATATGATGCGTCACGCTATGAAGGAGCACGGCGACGCGCAACGGGAGAGGTCGAGGGGGCAGATTGCGCTTACGGAAGAAGATTTCAAGCTGGTACCGGTAATTATCAATAACCCTGATTATGTGGTGTTCGGGAATAAAAACAAACGCGGTCAGGATTTGATTGTTTATGTCAAAAATCTGCCGGACGGCTCCACACTGTATTTTGAAGAGGTCCGCACCGGACGGAGAAAACTTGCAGGCGAAAGTTTAAGAAAGGCTTCCGGCGCGAGTAGTGAAGAGTCCTTAAGACGCTCCCTTTCTCCCAACGCCCGAAACGACGCCGGCCTGCCTCTTAAGATTATAGCAAACCCAAATCCTAAGGGCAATGAACTTACGCAGGCTGTGGACGATGTTTATCAGCAGGCGCGAGGGGCTATTTCCATCCCACATACGTTCGGCGAGGGGTCGCTAATCCAGATAACCATCACTCCGAAGGCGGACGCTTCCACAGCGGTGCATGAGATGAGCCATTATTTCCTGTGGGAGATGGAGAGGCTGGCCCAGCTGCTGCCGCATGACGCGGAGCTGCAGGCGGATCTCGCCACGACGAAGAAGTGGCTGGGCTGGCGGGATGGGCAGACGGATTGGACGCGGGAGCAGCAGGAGCAGTGGGCGCGCGGCTTCGAGGCGTATCTGCGCGAGGGCAGGGCGCCGTCTGTGGAGCTCGCCAGGGCGTTTGCGAGGTTTAAAAAATGGCTGTGCGAGATATATAAGACGCTCCGCGAGCTGAATGTCGAACTCTCCGACGATATGCGCGGCGTTTTCGACAGGCTGCTGGCGTCCGAGGAGGAGACGGAGGCCGTCTTCATGATGGGGGATGCGGCGGAGGGGGAAGGTTCCGTCGTCGACCGCATAGTCGCCGCCCACGGCGACCGGAAGCGCCGGGAGCGCGCGGACGAAGTGAAGGCCGGAGTATTGGCGCGTATCCTCAAAGCCGCCGAAGAAAGGCGCGCGAAGGAGAAAAGCGCCAGTGCCGCCGCAGCGCGGGCTCGTATCGAGGAAGAGGTTTTGTCGATGCCGGCGTATCGCGCCAAGGCCGCAATGTCGGCTCGGATGAAGCTTTCCGCCGAGAGGTTGGCCGCCGATTACGGAAATGACGTGTTCGAAGGCCTGCCGAAGGATATTTTCGGCTCCGACGGAAAATTCTCGGCGGACGATGTGGCGGCCGAGTTCGGATATGGTTCCGGAGACGAGATGCTTTCTGCGGTGCGGGAGGCGCCGACGCCGGCGGACGAGGTGCAGGCGCGTTTTGAGGCCGAATTCGGGGCGGAGGCGCCGGCGCGCGACGATGCGAGGAGTGCCGCGGAGGAAACCGCCTACGGCGACGAGTCGGTAGCCGATCTGGCGGCTGAACGGTATGAGATAGACGAGGCGTCCCGCACGTCGGATGAAGAATGGGCTATGATCGAGGCGGAAGACGAGGCCGCCAGAGCCGCCTGGGATGATCCGCGCAGCCGGCCGAACTGCGTGCGTTGGATACGCGAAAACGGCGGCCTGAGTTACGCCTCCGTGAAGCTGGTGTTCGGCGACGAACAGGCGCAGGAACTGCTGAAGCGCTGCGGCCCGGGGCTCTTCAAGGACGGCGCGCTGTCGCTGGACGTCGCAGCCAAGTCCATGAAGAATGAGGGAGCTTATTTCGGCATGGGGCCGGTGAATGCGGATCAGGAACTTTTCAACGTCCTGATGGGCGACGATCCGCCGGTGTCTCCGCTGGAAATCGCGAAGCGCGAGGGATTCGCCGAAGCGCGGGCTTACGCGCGGAGGCGCGCCGAAGCACGCCGTGCTGGAAAGGCCGCTAAAGCGGCCGAGCGCGAGGCCGAACGGGCGGCCGCGTTTTTCGCGCGGGAGAGCGCCGCCGCCGATAAGGCCGAAGCCCGCGCGGAAGCCAAGGCGGCGCGCGAGTATATCAAAAACAGGGCGGCCGCCGACGCAGAGGCGGTGCTTGCCGCAGCGCGCGAAAATGTAGACAGGACGCCGCATACGAAGCTGTATGACAAAGTAAAGGTATACAAGGCCGCAGAAGAAGCGGCGCGCAGACAATACCGCGCCGCCATAAAGGGCCGCGACTGGGAGGCCGCAAAGAAGGGCAAGGACCGCGAAATGCTGAACCGCGCGCTGCTGGTAGAGGCGAAAAAGGCCATCAAGATGGTGGAGAACGCGCGGGAGCGCATTATCAATCAGCTGGAGCGCAGCAGGAAGCATACCGGAGGGATGCCGCAGGATTGGATCGACCAGATCGATCTGCTGTTCGTCCGTTTCGGCATAAAGGAGGCGGCCCCGAGGATAAACGCAGTCCCGGGGCTTGATTCTTTCTGCCGGGCGGAAGACGAGGCCGGGCGTCCGGTTCCCGCAGCCGCCTGGCTTAGGACTGGTGTGGGGCCGAAGTTCTGGACGGAGTTTACCGTGGGACAGTTCCGCGATTTCGACGACACTCTCGCATGGCTGGTACACGGCGGGCGCGAGGCGGGCAGGCTGTCGAAAGAATTCGCCACGCGCAACCTGGGCGAGACGGCGACGAAGCTCGCAGCACACATCAGAAGTAATTTATCGAAGCTGATAGAGGCCAACGATGAGCGCGCCCGGGAGAGCAAGACTTTCGATGAGACGCGGCGGGACAGGCTGCGCCGGATGTTTTCGGCAGCCGGAGCTTCGATGGCAAAGATAGAGATGGTCACGCACGTCCTGGACGCCGGAAGACGCGGCGGCTACGCATGGGAGACGATTTTCTGCCCGCTTGCGGACGCGGAGAACCGCGAAAATGCGATGATGCGCAGCTATACGGCGGATTTCGAGAGCCTGCTGAACAAGGCTTATACGAAGAAGGAGCGCAAAGCTCTGTATAAGAAGAAGTATTACAAGTTGGTTGATAAGAATCTCAGCAAGGTGGAGGTGCTTTGCATAGCGCTGAATACAGGGAATAAGGTAAATCTTGAGCGCGTTACGACCGGCTTCGACTGGTCGGAACAGCAGCTGCGCTATGTGATCGAATCTACGCTGGGCGGCCGCGACTGGGATTTCGTACAGGGAACGTGGGATCTCGTCGATACACTGTGGCCGCAGATCGCCGCTTTGCAGCGCGATATGGTCGGCTGGCTGCCGGAACGCGTTCAGCCTCTTGCTCAGACGTGGCACATGAAGGACGACAAGGGAACAAAAGGGCGCGCCATACGCGGCGGTTATTACCCGATAGCCTATAACCGCAACGCCAAGCAGAACCGGTTTATCCGCATGGTCTCAGAGCAGCAGATGATGGAAGACCTTTACGGCGGGTATTGGAGTATGGCGCAGACGAAGCAGGGGCACACGGAGGCGCGCGTGCGGAGCACAGGATTTGAACTGCGGCTGGACCTCGGCGTGGTGAACGAACATATTGCCAACGTGGTTCACGACCTGTGTTACAGGAAAGCTATTGCCGATGTTAATAAGATCCTCACTTACTACTATCGCGACGAAGCCGGCAAAGTACACAGGCCCGTGCAGGAGGCCATCGTTTTCAGTATGGGGGAGAAGATTTACGACCAATTCCGCCCGTGGCTGCGCTATATCGCAAGCGGCGACGGACTGCCTCCGAATGATTTTGCGGCGGTGTTCCGCTGGCTGCGCCGGCGTTCGCAGGTGGTAGTGCTGGGGCTGAAGGCGGCCGTGTCTCTGTCTCAGATGCTGGGTTGGCTGCCGGCGATGCACGAGGTAGGCGTCGTGCCCCTAGTAAAGAATGTAATGTATTTTTACCGCAATCCTTTCGCGCTGAAAGAGAGGGCGGCCGAGGTATTCGCAAAGTCGGAGGCGATGCGCTCACGCGCGACGTCCCGCGACAGGGACCTGCGGAGTCTGGTGAACGACCTGCACCGCGACAATAAGTATCATTCTTTCCAGGAGGCCTGTTTTTGGTTTATTAACCTGTTCGACGCCGGGGTTACTTTGCCCATATGGGTCACAGCCTATGAGAAGGGGCTGAAGAAGTACGGCTGGGATGAGACGAAGGCGGTAGCCTACGCCGATTCGGTGGTGCGCACTACGCAGGACATAGGCACGGCGAAGGATTTGTCGGCGATCCAGCGCGGCGGGGACATCCAGAAGATTTTCACGATGTTCTACAATGCGATGAATACGCAGGCGAATATGCTGATGGAAGATATCTGGCTGTACCGCGCCGGGCACGTGTCGAAAGGACATCTGCTGGGAACGTTCATGTATGTAGTCGCACTTCCCGCAATTATGGGGGCGCTTTTGTCGGGGCAGGGGCCAGAGGACGAAGATGATCCGGAGAAGGGGCTTTTAGCGCAGATGTTCGACGATCCGTCGCATGTGGCGCTATGGGCCGCCGGCGAGGCTGCAAAGTACCCGTTCGGTTTTGTACCGGTCCTGCGCGACTTTGCCTCGATGGCGTTCGACGGCTACAGCTTCCGCGGTTCGGCGGCGCTGTCGCCGGTCGAGCAGGCGGGCAAAACGGCGATAACTTACGGCAAGGAGCTTAAGAAGTGGCGGGACGACGACGAAGTGGATTGGCGCAAGGTGTCGATGTCTACTCTGCTTCTGGGCGGGTATGCCTTCGGCCTGCCCGCCGGACAGGCGAAGATAACGATAGACGCTTTTTTGGACTGGATGGAGGGAGAGAAGGAGGTAAGAGCGAGGGATTTCTTCCTGTACAGAAAACGTTAGAGCTTAATTTTGTAGACGGCTGCGCGCCTTTCCGCATTCGCGGAGGGCGTTTTTCTTTTGTCCGGCGGAGCGTTCTGACGGGGGGGGTGATGAGATGGCCTGTAAACCGCGCTGAGGTAAAGGGGCCACGCGCTTGTCGGAGAGTGGAAGGGGTTTCGGGAGCTGCATATACGCCCCGACTGGTTGCTTGTTTACGCGAAAGAGGGGGATATGCTTTTGCTTTTAGCGGCTGTAGGGTCGCATGCGGATGTTTTCGAGTTATGACGAAGGGAGGCTTTGAGCCTCTCTTTTTTTATAGCGTTTTACGAAATCGCCGTCCTTAGGGCGGCCTTTTTGTTGAATATGAGAAGGGGCTGAAGGAGTACGGTTGGGATGAGACGAAGGCGGTAGCCTACGCCGATTCGGCGGTGCGCACTACTTATACAGAAAACGTTAGGTTTTTGTCTTTCATTGATGGGGCAGCGTTTTTTATGGAAAAGGGAGCGGCTTGGAGAGCGACGGCCGCGCCCTTTTTGTTTTTTATGGACGAAGGAGGCGGTTTCTTTTGACGGTGGCAAGCACGATTTGTAAGCATGTATATCAGGGCAACGGCAGTACGCGGAGGTGGCCTTTTTCTTTCGCTCTGCTTAGGGCGGAGGATTTGGAGGTTTATGTGACGGAGCCGGGAGAGATGGTGCAGCTTTTGCGCTCCGGGTATTTAGTTGACTTAGAGGCAAAGTGTGTTGTTTATCCAGCCAACGCATCTTTGCCCGCGCTGCCTGAGGGAGGGAGGATCACCTTGCGGCGCTGGGTGCCGTTTACGCAGGATACAGAGCTGCCGAATCAAGGGGAGTTTTTCGCGCGCACGCTGGAGAAGACGTATGATCTGCAGGAGTTTCAGGTCCAGCAGCTGTGGGAGGAGCTGCAGCGCTGCTTGAAGGTGCCGGTGGACGACATTTTTTCACTGGATGAGTTTCTGTCGCTGTTAAAGGAGCTGCTGCCATATATAAAAATATTAAAGGACGCATACAGGCTCCCCATAGGCAAATTCAGTATCACCCGCGAGGGGGATCTCGTGCTCGACCTATTCGGGGCCAAGCCCGACGACGAGCTCTATCTGGACGAACAGGGTCATCTGATACTCGAAACTCAGGACCCGCTGCAGGAGGGATGATGCAATGCCGCACAGAGTAAATCTGGGCCGAATCCGCCCGAATCCGCGCGGAGAATTCGACGCGTACGCAACATACCGCTACTATGACCTGGTGCGCTGCGGGGGCGGCTCCTGGCTCCTCCTCGCAGAGGTATATGAGCCCGCCGCGGGGCCGTCCCCCGCGCCTATGCCTCCCTCATGGCTGTGCCTTGCAGAGAAGGGCGATGCCGGTGATACCGGGCCGCAGGGACCTAAAGGGGATGCCGGGGATACCGGCCCGCAGGGACCCAAGGGCGATGCCGGAGATACCGGCCCGGCGGGGCCCAAGGGGGACAAGGGGGATACCGGAGAGGCCGGGCCGCAGGGGCCGCAGGGAGAGGCCGGAGGCCTGGCCGCCGTCGTTTTCACCGGCGCCGCGGGATGCGACCTGAACAGCTATAAAATCACCGGCTTCTACGGCTTCGTTACCTCCGCCGTTCAGTCCGGCGTGAATTTCCCGACGCAGGCTACGACCGGCGTCCTCTTCGTCTACGGCAACAACGCGGGGCAATATTACCAGCGTTACACGGACTTCAACTGTCGGGAGTGGCTCAGGCGCGGTACTGGCGTGACCAGCTATAGCGCCTGGATACCCCTGTCTCCCCCCTACGCCAGAACGGATGCCGGCATCGGCCAATACCTGTCCGTGGACGCGGCGCAGGCGGCGGCGAAGGCGCCCGACGGTGGCACGTGGGAGTACGACATATACGCGACGGACGCCGAGGGCAGGATTACGGGACATAAAGCGGGGGTCTGCGCGGGGGGGACGACGCTTTTTGCGGCCGCCGCGGACAGAGCATACTTCGGACATATGAAGAGGGTGTTATAGCATGGAAGATATTGAGGCTTTTGTTGTTTTGGAGCGGCGCGCGGACGGGAGTTTCGTGATCGACAGGGAGGGGCTGCCCTATCACGTGCCGCGCGATTGGGCGGAGTGGCAAAAGATAGACGTGCAATGGCGGACGGCGCAGGGAGGGGCGGGCGATGCCGAGATATGATTTGGGACGCGTGGGCTTCAACTGGCGCGGCCCCTATGACGCGGAGGCGACATATACGGAAAGAGATTGCGTCTACCACGACGGCGCGAGCTACGTCTGCGTGGCCGACGCGCCAATTACCAACCTGCCGCCGGTGAAAGACGAGTTCGGCGAGTTCTGGCATATGTTGGCAGACAGAGGTGAAAAGGGGGACGCCGGCCCAGGCGGACACACCGTAAGGATACGTCTTTGTTCCGTGGTTCCAACCTCTGCGGACCTGGCGGACGACGAAATAGCCTACGTCTATGAAATATGAAGGAAAAGGCCATGGGCATTTACATAAAACATGAGGGGCGAATAGAGGCGGTCAAACCGGCGACGGCGACAGAGTGGGACGCGGGAAGCGGCCCCTGTGCCGTCTACGCGAAAAAAGACGGCGTCGTCCGCCCGATATGGCGCGACGACAGCCGTCCTGTCGGCTTCTATATACACCCCTGTCGGTCCAACGAGTACGCCTACCTTGCCGTACCGAAATTCAACAAAGAACGCGGTACGTTCTGCGCATACTCTCTGAAAAGAGACGAGGTTTATGGGGGGTTTGTCCGCACAGGCTCGAACGTGCCGCCAAACTTTCGTTTCCCCTTTTACCACGGCGGAGATAACAGAGGCGAATATTCCGCGCCGGACTGGATAAAGTCTGTTCCTTCGGGCATTGCGTGGCAGGACAGCAGCAACTTCTCATGCGCTGTCTGCTACGATGCCTGGCAGGACAAATTGGCGGTAATGAAACGCCTGGCAGGCCGCCGAGGCTCTGCCCTCACGGTCGCGATGGCACTGTTGGAAACAACGGACGGGCTAAATTACGAGCGGTTTGCTTACACCTACATGTTTGAATCTTTGGAGTACGCCTGGGGAAGGGGAGATTTGCGGTCGGCCGGCCCTACCGTAACGCATAACGAAAACCAATACCTAATCAGTAAGTGGAGGCAATATCGCACCGTAGGGGGGACTACATCCCCGACGAAAAACTTTGTGGTTGTAATATGTCTGAAGGATGTTAACGGCAGACTTGACGTAAGATTTGCGTTAGACAGAGCAGATATCGACACAAAAGATATTGGTTATAACCACAAATTGCAGAGCTTCTATGTCACGTACATAGAGGACGGGATCGATAAGATGCAGCTTCTGCGTGAAATAGTTGCAACACCCGTCAGCTACTTCACCGCCAGCGGCGATATTTACACAATTCCCAACGCCGCCGCCATGACCTATGTAAAGGGCGCGGACGCCTTTGTGAGCCCGCGCTGCGAGGCCGCGACAAAGACCTTCTCGCTCTGGACAGCGCCCGACGGGTTGCGTTGGACAAAGATATTTGAATACGAGAACTACCACGAAGTCGAGGACGACTACGGCTGCCGACCTTACCCTTACTGCGGTTGGGAGCCGCGCTTTAACTGCTACTTGATCCTCGTGGGGGGGCGGGCATATTGCGTCAGCCCGCATGGACGGCGCCTCTTTGACGTACCGGTGTACAACGACGGTTTTGGTTTCGGGGAGCGCTGCGACATCTCGCTCTCATATTTTGACGCCGACCTGCAGGGCCACGTCATCAGCGCCGGCGCGGGGCGCCACGGCTTTCAGGTTCATGGGGATCCTTTCTTCAACAGGACCGAGATTGGCACGTGGTGTTATCAGCCCCGTGACGACTGACATGATCCTAAAAAGGGGCGCGCGATACGGGCGGCCTCTACGATGACGAAGGCACGCCGAGGTATAGGCTGGTAAACGGCGTGCCGGAGCTTAAGGATTAAGGGGCGGGGCGAAAGTCCCGCCCCTTTTTTAAGGAGGGTTTGTCGTGAGAGAAGATTTTGATAGGTGCCTTGCGTTTGTCTTCATGAATGAGGGAGGACGCGCGAACCATAAGAACGACAGGGGCGGCGAGACGAACCGCGGCATTACGGCGGCGACGCTTGCCCGCGCCTATCAGGAAGGGATTGTGGAGCACTGTTCGGTGCGAAAGCTCACAAAGGAGGAAGCGGCCGCCATATATAAGGCCTATTACTGGGATAAGGCGCGCTGCGGCAGTCTGCCTTATCCCTTGTCCTGCCTGCACTTCGACGCGGCCGTGAATCACGGCGTGGGCGGGGCGGTGAGGCTTTTGCAGAGGACGCTGAACCGTTTTTGCAAGGCGGGGCTTAAGGTGGACGGCGCGTACGGCCCGATGACGGCCGCGGCGGTGCGGGCGGTCTGTCAGGCTCCCGATTATCCCTCCGCGGCGGCTGAGGTGTGCGGGATTTATTGCGACGCGCGCGGGGAGTTGTATGAGAAGATCATGCGGCGCGATCCTTCGCAGGAGGTTTTTCGCAGGGGCTGGTTCGCGCGGCTGGCGCGCTGCAGGAGGCTTTTTGGGCGATGAATATCAGGTTGGCGCTGTTCTGGGGCGGCCTTTTGGCCGGCCTTGCCGTTTTCTGGCGCCTGGTTTGGGAGGTGTCTTTATGAGCGAGGAGGAGCTCAGACGCGCCCTGTCCGCGCTGGAGAGGAAGCTGGACGATATAAGGGCGGAGGTCGTGACCGCGCTGCGCGAGTTCAAGCAGGAGAATAAGGGGTCGCACGCCGAGTTTTATCGGCGGATTTCAGCGATCGAGCTTGAGTGCGCGGCGCGGAAGCACATGATCGCGGACGCCGTCGCCCATTTGCGCGAGGATGTGCCGGCGGAGGAGTTTTTTCACCGCAAGGTCTCTTCCGTGGCTGTCTTTCTTGCGGCGCAGGCGGCGGCGGTTTTGGTGGGCGCGGCGGTAGGCGCGTGGTTCAGGTAGGAGGGATGTAGATGTTGAAGGCGGTTTTTGAGAGGATCGGCAATGAGGCGCTGAAGCGCGTGCTTGAGGCGGAGGCGGCTTTGCCGGGGGCGACGGGAGCGGAGAAGCGCGATTTCGTGGCCAGGCGGCTGGATGAGATGGTGAAGCTGCCGTGGTGGCTGGAGCCCTTCGACGGGGCGCTTTTCGGACTGGCGATAGACGTCGTCTGCGGGGCTTTGAATGAGAGCTTCGGGCACAGGTGGCAGAAGCTGACGAAGGAGGCGGGGAAGAGATGAGCTACGGCCCCGGGGATAACGCCTTCGTCATAGACCGAGGGTCGGCGGAGGTGTTTTTATGTCCAGCGGCATAAGAATTATCCGTTATCTTGTGAGATTTTAGTCGAAACGATAGCAATCCGTACGGAGACTGTAGCACTACTATAAGCACTAAAAAAATAAAACATGTCTGATATATTCGTTAATTGCAAACATATCAAGGTTGTTTTTGAAGCCGGACGCTGGCTCCATTTGATACATCAAGCCCCTTTTTAAGGGGCTTTTTTCATGTTTCTTGAAATCCCCCGGCTATGCCGGGGGTTCATTTTAGCTTACAGCTATGCTCATAATCTCCTCTGCCGTAAGATTAAGAAGGTCC
>CAKSWL010000013.1 GCA_934511335.1 uncultured Cloacibacillus sp.
GCTTTGAATTCCGCCTCTTTGGTCGACGGCCCCCAAGCTTCGGCGAGTATCCTGCCTTCTGCCGCGAGCCGCACTTTAAATTTTGAGGCGTGTTCCGGGCCGGTACGCTCCACCGTCTCATAGGAGGGCACTCCCCTTCCCTGCCGCTGGAAGTATTCTTGCAGCTCCGTCTTCGGGTCTTTCGTGACGGCGGCCCCCCATATCTCCGGTTTTGTATTGAGGAAGTTCTCCACGGCTTCCGCCGCGCGGGTAAACCCCCCGTCAAGAAATATCGCGCCAAACAACGCCTCCACGCAGTCGGCGGCGACGGAGTCGGTCGGGCCGGACTTTATGAGGCTCTTGCCGATCCTGATGAGGTTTTTGAGCCCCACCTCCGCGGCCCAGAGGTTCAGGCTGCTTTTACAGACCAGCTGGGCGCGCAGCCGCGTGAGCCGCCCTTCGTCGTAGTCCGGGTATGAAAGGAAGAGCTTGTTGGAGGTGACGAGCTCAAGAACGGCGTCGCCGAGAAATTCAAGCCTCTCGTTGAATTTGACGCCGTTTTCATTTGCGTATGAGGAATGGGTGAGAGCCTCCTGGAGAAGCTCCAGATCGTTGAATCGATATTGCAATTTTTCCTGAAGGGCGCGAAGAAGTTCTTCGCGCCCTCTCTCTGCTTTCATTGTCAGTCTTTGCAGCTCTGTATAGCGAGCACGCCGTTGTGTCCGCCGAAGCCGAAGTTGTTTATCAAGGCCCGGTCTATTTTCGCCTTTATCGCTTTGTTGGGTACGGTGTTAAGGTTGCAGTCCGGGTCGGGCGTTATCTGGTTTATGGTCGGATGCACGATGCCGTCGTCTATCGCAAGCAGCGCGGCGATCGTCTCTATCGCTCCGGCGGCGCCAAGCGCGTGCCCCACCATCGATTTTGTGGAGTGCACGAGGACCTTTTCAGCTGCCTCTTCACCCAGCAGGCGCTTTATCGCCAGCGTTTCCATTTTATCGTTGAGGGGTGTAGAGGTGCCGTGCGCGTTTATGAGCTCTATCTCTTCGGGCCGCCAGCCGGCTTTTTTGACGGCCATCGCCATCGCGCGGTACGCGCCGTCGCCGTCCGGGTCGGGGGCGGTGATGTGGTGGGCGTCGCACGAGAGGCCGCAGCCCGTTACTTCCGCATATATATGCGCGCCGCGGGCTTTGGCGTGTCCGTACTCTTCAAAGACAAGTATTCCCGCGCCTTCGCCGATCACAAAGCCGTCGCGCTCCGCGTCGAAAGGCCGGGAGGCGTGCTTAGGGTCGTCGTTTCTGCCCGAAAGGGCTTTAAGTGAGGCGAAGCCCGCCGTGGCCAGCGGCGATACGGCCGCCTCCGAGCCGCCGGTGAGCATTATGTCGGCGTCGCCGCGCACGATGCAGTTGTAGGCCTCGCCCATGCTGTTGATCGAGCTTGCGCAGGCGGTGACAACGGCCATGTTGGGCCCCTTCGCGCCAAAGCGTATCGCGATGTAGGCCGCGGGCATGTTGGTGATCATCATCGGCACCATGAAGGGGCTGACTCTGCCGGGGCCCTTTTCGTAGAGGACGCGCGAGTTCTCTTCGAGCGTGTGGATGCCGCCTTCGCCGCTTCCGACGCAGACGCCGAACATATTCTTATCGATCTTTTCTATTTCAAGTCCTGAATCTCTTACCGCCAGGTCCGCGGCCGCCGCCGCGAAGTGGATGACGCGGTCGGTGCGGCGCACCTCTTTTTTGTCAAGCCAGTTTTCGGGGTTGAAGTTTTTTACTTCGGCGGCGATTTTGGTGGTATGCTGGGCTGTATCAAATAAAGTGATGAAATCTGCGCCGTTCTCCCCGCGCTCAAGGGCGTTCCAGAATTCCTCTTTTCCGATCCCGATTGGGGTGACAGCACCGCAACCTGTGATTACCACTCTTTTGTCGTTCATTGGCGTCATAGGCTCCCTCCTGTATAAGAGGGGGGACTACGCAGAGCAGTCCCCCAATGCTTTGTTAGTCTTCGACTGCAAGCTTCGTCTTGACGTATTCCATCGCCTCGCCGACGGTCGTCAGTTTTTCGGCGTCCTCATCGGGGATCTCGATGTCAAATTCTTCTTCGATGCCCATGATGAGCTCGACGATGTCAAGTGAATCGGCGCCGAGGTCCTCGACAAACGAGGCCTCCGGCTTGATCTGATCCTCTTCGGCGTTGAGGCGGTCCATAACGATTTCCTTAAGTTTGCTCTGTACTTCTTCCATCTTCATAGTTGTCTCTCTCCTTTACGAGTTTACGTTCTTTGTTTTTTGTCTATGTCAAAAGCCTGTCTTTGGCTTTGCAACCGTTTTACTACATCGTGATGCCGCCGTCAACTGCGATTACCTGTCCCTGTATATAGGAGGCCTCTTCAGAGGCGAGAAAGGCGGCCAGCCCCGCCACATCCTGCGGCGTCCCGGGACGGCCCGCCGGTATCGATTCGACGAATTTTTCCTTGAGCTCCTCGGAGAGGACGGCGGTCATATCCGTTTCGATGAAGCCCGGCGCGATCGCGTTGGCGGTGATGCCTTTTGCCGCGACTTCGCGCGCGAGGCTCTTGATGAAACCGATCATGCCGGCCTTCGCCGCCGCGTAGTTGCATTGTCCCGCGCTCCCGCGCAGCGCGTTGACGGAGGTGATGGCGATGATGCGTCCCCAGCGTCCTTTGAGCATCGGGCGCACCGCCTCTTTCGCGCAGTAGAAGAGCGAGCTGAGGTCAGTGTCGATAACGTCGTCCCATTCCGTCTCTTTCATGCGCATAAGGAGGCTGTCTTTCGTGACGCCGGCGTTGCAGACGAGGATATCTACGGCGCCCAGCTGCTCTGAGACCGTTTTAAACATCTCTTTCACTTCGGCGGCGTCGCTGACGTCCGCCTTGACGGCCACCGCGTCGCGGCCCAGCGCCCGTATTTCAGCGACGGTCTCCTTTGCGGGCCCCTCGGAGCGGCTGTAGTTGACGGCCACGGAACAGCCGTTCTTCGCCAGCGCAAGCGCGATAGCGCGGCCGATGCCGCGGCCCGCGCCGGTCACGAGAGCTACCCGCTTATCCATCTTTCAAACCTCTGAGGTAATCCGCCGCGGACATGAGCTCCTCAGAGTTTGAGACCGCATAGGGGCGTTTACCTCTGCATATTTTTCTTACCAGTCCGGAGAGGACGCTGCCGGGGCCAAGCTCGATATATCCCTCGACGCCCTCGCTCTCCATCTCCAAGACCGACTGCGACCACATCACGGGCGAAAAGGTCTGGTTGTAAAGGGCCTCGCGCACAGCGGGGACCTTCTGCACCGGGCGCGCGTTGGCGTTGGCGATGATGGGGAATTTCGGCTCGTGCCACTCGATGTCTTTGAAGGCCTCTTTCAACTTGTTCGCCACCGGGCGCATCAGGTCGCAGTGGAAGGGGGCGCTCACTCTCAGCGGCACGACCTTCGCGGTGTACTTCTGTTCGATGAGGGAGACGGCGCGGGCCACCGCCCCCGCGTGTCCGGAGATGACGATCTGCGTCGGCGCGTTGATGTTAGCCGCCTGACAGACCTCCCCCGCCGCCGCCTCGGCGCAGATGGCGCTGACGTCGGGAAGTTCCATCCCGATTATCGCCGCCATGGAGCCCATCCCGAGCGGGACGGCGTCCTGCATGAGGCCGCCGCGCCGGTGGACTAGGCGCACGCCGTCCCGCAGCGAGAGCGCGCCGGCGGCGACGAGGGCCGTGTACTCGCCCAAGCTGTGCCCGGCCATGCATAAGGGCTCGACCGCGGTACCCAGCTCCTGTTCGAGCGCCCTGAACATCGCGACGCTGACGGTGAGGATCGCCGGCTGGGTGATCTCCGTATGGGCCAGCTCTTCCGGGGTCCCGTTGAATATTATGTCGCTTAAGGAAAATCCCAAAGCCTCGTCGGCTTCGTCGAATATCCTCTTCGCCGAGACGTAACGATCGTAGATCTCTTTTCCCATCCCGGGACGCTGCGCGCCCTGGCCGGGAAATATCATTGCATACTTCATCCGCTATACCTCGTCATTCCTAAAAAGATGTTGTTCATCTGAGAGACGATGCTCTCAATAATGACGGCCGCCGGCTCGATGGCATGGACGAGCCCCGCGGACTGCCCAGCCATCAGGGAGCCCATCTCGGCATCCCCTTCGACGACGGCAAGGCGCAGCTTTCCCGCGCCGAGAGCCTCAAGCTCTTCCGCGGGAGCGCCCTTTTTTTCTAGTTCTTCGTATTGCTTGATAAATTTATTTTTTATCGCGCGCACCGGATGTCCGAGCGAGCGGCCGGTAACCGCCGTGGCCCGGTCATTGGCCATGACGATCTTCCGCTTATAGTTGATGTGGGCATTGCACTCTTCGGCGCAGACAAACCGCGTTCCCACCTGCACGCCGCTTGCGCCGAGCGCGAAGGCCGCCGCCGCCCCGCGTCCGTCGGCGATGCCGCCCGCGGCGATGACGGGAATATCCACCGCATCGGCTATTTGCGGCACCAAGTTCATCGTCGTTGTTTCGCCGATATGCCCGCCGGCCTCGGTCCCCTCGGCGATCACCGCGTCGGCCCCCTGCTTGGCGATCCGCCCCGCGTGGGAGACGGAGGCGACGACGGGGATCACCGTCGTGCCGAGCGGCTTGAGTCTGTCGAGCACCTTGCCCGGCATCCCTGCGCCCGTGGTCACGACCGGGACGCCGTATTTCACGGCAAGCTCGATCGCGTCGCCGGCGGTGGGCGACAGCAGCATGATGTTGAGCCCAAACGGCTTATCGGTCAGCGTTCTGATCCTCAACAGCTGCCGCTCCAAAAGTTCGGGCGGCATATTGGCCGCCGCGATGACCCCCAAGCCGCCGCCGTTGCTGACCGCGGCGGCAAGATCTGCGTCGGCGACCCAGGCCATACCGCCTTGAATGATAGGATATTTGATTTTCAGCAGCCTTGTTATTGGATTATTTTCAAACATCGAATATCTCCTTACGCCTCGTAAAGCAGCGCGCCAAGCGTCATCCCCGCGCCGAAGGCGGTGAACAGGACCTTCTCGCCGCTTCTTAGGCGTCCCTCCTTCATCGCCTCGTCGAGAGTGACCACTAAGGAGGCGGCGGAGGTGTTGCCATAATTGTCAAGGTTGATCATGGTCCGGTCCGTCGAAACGCCCAGACGCTTAAAGAGGCTGTCGATTATTCTGGTGTTGGCCTGATGCAGCACCCAGAAATCTATTTCACTGGGGGCGACGCCCGATCTCTCGCAGAAACCTTTGATGAAGGGGGGCAGGTGGGTATTGACGAAGCGAAAGACCTCCGCCCCCTTCATGCGCAGCACGGGAGAGGGACGGCCCTCTTCTTTGTCGATCGAGATCAGGTCATATTTGGCGCCGTCCGCCATGACCTCGCCGGCGACGAAGCGGGGGCCCCCCTCCTCGGAGCGCGTGAGGACGCAGGCGCCGGCGCCGTCGCCGAAGAGGATGCAGGTCGAACGGTCGTTCCAGTCCAGAACGCTCGCAAAATCTTCAGCGCCGATTACGAGCACGTTGTTCCAAACCCCGGCGGCGATGCCGCCGATCGCCGTGAGCATCGCCGTGAGGCTGGCCGTGCAGCCGGCAAAAACGTCGTAAGCGCCGGCGTTCTTCGCCCCCAGTTTGCCTTGCACCTTAGCCGAGGTGCAGGGGCAATAGGTATCCGGCGTATTGGTGGCGACGATGACAAGGTCGAGCTCGTCGGGGCGCAATCCGGCCTCTTCCAGCGCTGCGAGCCCCGCTTTGCAGGCCAGGTCGCTGCACTTTTCATCATCCGCGGCAAAGTGGCGTTTTTTGATGCCGGAGCGGCTCTGTATCCATTCGTCGCTGGTGTCAAGGAATTTTTCAAAATCAAAGTTGGTCATTGTCTTTTCCGGGATATATTTCCCCGTCCCCGCGATCTTCACGGGGTATCCGTTAATCATTGCCATTTTCTGCTCCTCGCGCTATCTCTTCTCTTATCCGGTCAACGCCGTTGCGTTCTATAAAATTGGCCGCTCCCGTGACGGCGTGCGATATGGCGTTTGCCTTGGAGCGTCCGTGTACCTTGACGACGCTCCCGTTGACGCCGAGCACCGGGGAACCGCCGTATTTTTCCCAGTCGAAACGGCCCATCACTCGTTTCATCGCGGGCCACATAAAGAAAAGTCCGATCTTCGGCAGCGCATGGTGGAGATATTCCTCCTTAAACTGGCTCTTCAGCAGCTCGCCGAGCCCTTCGCCGAACTTTATAATGACGTTGCCGGTAAAACCGTCGCAGATGACTACGTCCGACACTCCGTTTGGGATATCCTTACCCTCGGCGTACCCCTGAAAATTGAGGCTGCTCGCCTCGATCAGCTCCCGCGCCGCCGAGATGACATCGTCTCCCTTGGTCGTCTCTTCGCCGTTGCTGAGCAGGCGCACAGAGGGGGTTTCCACATTTTGGAAGAGCTTCATATAAATCGAGCCCATCTGCGCGAACTGCAGCAGGTTTATCGGCTTGCAGCGCACCGTGCCGCCCACGTCCATCAGGAGGGTCGACCTGTTCAGCACCGGCAGCACCGCACCCAGCCCGGGGCGGTCGATCCCCGGGATGCGCCCGAGGAGGAGCACCGCGCCGGCGGCGATCGCCCCCGTATTGCCGGAAGAAACGATGCCGTCAGCCTCCTTGGAGCGGACCATCTCGACCCCGATGACGAGGCTGGAACGTTTTTTTCTTCTGATCGACAGAGAAGGCGAATCGCTGCCGCTTATCACCTCGTCCGTATGGACGATATCGAGCCGGGAGCGCACGTTTTTTTCAGCCTTGTCGATGAGCGGTCTTATCTTCTCGCTGTCGCCTACAAGCGCAATCGAGAGATGAGGTTTCTCTCTGCAGGCAAGAATCGCGCCTTTGCACGGTTCTTCGGGAGCGTGGTCTCCGCCCATCGCATCCAGTGCTATCAGCATATTTCGTCCCCCAATTTTTCGTTGTTGTGAGCATCTATCGCGGCGACCACAAAGCGTCCGACAAATATTTCCCTCTCGCCGATGCGCGAATGGACGCTTACGACATATTTGTTTCCCTTGTGCGTACCGACCTTTGACCTGGCGATTATCTTCTCTCCCAAATATGAAGGCCGGCAGTATTTGAGGCGCGCCGTCGCAACTACTACCATCTCGGCGTCTATCGTCGCGATCGCCAGCGAAGCCGCCTGTGCGTAGATGTAATAATCGCCGACCATCTCCGTCTGCCGGAAGGCCATATCGGGATTTGTGGAAAGCATCGACAGGGCCCATTTGTTGGGCTCAAGCCCGACAAGCTCGCCCACGACCTCGTCCGCGCAAAGCGACTTCAGGCGGCTCGTGGCGTGCTCCGCCATCGAACGCATCCGCTCGCGCAGCTCGGGGATCGCAAGCAGCCCCCTGTCAAGACGGACGGTGCTGAGGCTGACGCCGAGCGCGGAGGAAATCTCCTCGTCAGTCATCAGAGGATTTGACTCTATCAGTTTTACAAGCTGCCTGTGCCTCTCTTTTCTGCCTTCCGAACGCATTTGCTTCTCCTTAAAGAAACATTTTTTATAATTGCCCTCTGCCCTTACAGCTCAATTAAGAGCTGGTCATAACACCAGACAAGATATTATATCTTTAGCTCGTTGTCAATAGGAAAAATTATAAATTGAGGCGCTTGGCGGGGGGATTTTTATGAAACTTTTCTATGTTTCACCGCGCGGACAGTGCCGCGCCGTCAAAAATTGGGACGGCAGGATGCCGTCCCGTTCTTTAGCTGCCGAAACAGAAAACCGCCGGTCCGCCGCGCGAAGGCGCACGGCCGGGAGCTATTACTCTGCCGTCTTTTCTTCGGCGATCTTGAGGACCTGGCGGCCCTTATAGTAGCCGCACGCCGGGCAGGCGCGATAGGTCTGGATCATCTCTCCGCAATGTTTGCAGGCTGTAAGGCTGGGGGCCTCGAGCGAGCCGAGCCACTGCGACTTGCGGTTGTGTGTACGGGCGTGGGATACCCTCCTCTTTGGCGTTGCCATCTTCTATTTCCCCCCTTAAATAAAACTCCGGCCATATAAGCTATCTGGAACTGCCGATGGCTTAGACGGCGAAAATCAGATATTCGCAAAAAAACTAAACCAGACGCCGGCACATTCATTTCCGCGGAGCATGCGGAAAAACGGGCGAAGCGTCAGCGAGGCGGCAAACCGCCGTCATCCCCGCCGGGACATTTTTCCAACTGGACAATTCTATCACTAAATCCAATTTTTTGCAGTACTATTTGCCGTTATCTTCCATAAAATTTTTCAAGACGTCAAAACGCGGGTCGCGGCTCTCCTTCCCGCAGCCGCAGGGCCCCTCGTTAAGATCCGCGCCGCACTGGGGGCAAAGCCCACGGCAGTCGTCGGAACATAGGACGGCGCCGGGGAGCGAGGTGATAAGGACCTCCCAAATCAGCTGTCCCAGGTCGATCTCATCTTCCCAGGAATCAAGGATGATCATCTCCTCTTCGCCGTCCGGCCCCTCTTCCGCCTCTTGCCGCCGCTCGTCGCGGCGCAGCGAGAAGATATCGCGCATCTCCCCCTCGACGCCGGCGCGGGCGGGCTCAAGGCAGCGCGCGCAAGGCACGCCGACCTCCGTCCGGAGGGCTATTACCACGATCACGCGCCCCTCCGAACGGCAGGCCTCCACCCGCACCAGCGGGTCTGAGAGCAGTGTATATATCTGGTCCCAATAGCTCACCGGCCTGTCGGCGCGCACAGAAAAGCTCTCCTCGTATGGAGCGCCGTCCTTCGGGACGGCGGAGAGCGCCAAGCGCCTTCTCCAGCTTTGGGGAGCCTCCTCCAGATAGGGCGTCATTCTCTTTCTACTTCGCTTCCTCCGCGCATTTCTTGGTATCGCGCGCGATGACCATCTCTTCGTCCGTCGGCACGACCATCACCGTGACCTTGGAATCGGGCGTGCTGAAGACGACCTCCTTGCCGCGGCAGTTGTTCTTCTCGGGATCGATCTTGATGCCCATGAACTCCATCCGCTCGCAGACCTCTTTGCGGAAGCCGATGCCGTTCTCGCCGATGCCGGCGGTGAAGACGACGACGTCCACCCCGCCCATCTCCGCCGCGTATGCGGCGATATACTTCTTGACGCCGGTGACGAGCATATCCTGCGCGAGCTGCGCGCGCGCGTTGCCGTTAGCCGCCGCCTCTTCGACGTCGCGGAGGTCGCTGGAAATCCCGGATACTCCGGCGAGTCCCGACCTCTTCTGCACCTCGTCGCTCACCTTCTGCGCGCTGCCGAGCCGCTCCATGAGGAACACCATCACGGAGGGGTCGAGGTTCCCGCTGCGGGTCCCCATGAGGATGCCTTCGGCGGTACCGTAACCGAGGCTCGTGTCAATCGACTCGCCGCCGTCGACGGCCGTGATCGAGCTGCCGTTGCCAAGGTGGCAGGTGATTATCTTCAGATCCTTGATATCTCTGCCGAGGATCTCCGCGGCGCGCCCCGCGACATAGCCGTGGCTCGTGCCGTGGAAGCCGTAGCGGCGCACGCCGTTCTCCTCATAATACTTATAATCCACGCCATATATATATGCCTTGGGCGGCATCGTCTGATGGAAGGCGGTGTCGAAGACGACGACGTTCGGCTTGCCGGGGAGCGCCTCCATGACGGCCTTGAGCCCCTGGAGGTTGGCGGGGTTGTGAAGCGGCGCAAGAGGAATGACCTCTTCGATGCTCTTGACGACCTCTGGCGTGACAAGCACCGATTTGGTGAACTTCTCGCCGCCGTGTACGATGCGGTGGCCCGTGGCGTAAAGCTCGTCAAGGTCCTTGAGCACTCCGAGCTCGGGATCGACGAGGATGTCAAGGACATACTTGATGGCCGCCGAATGATTGGGGAACGGCGCCTCGCGCGTCACCGCCTCCAGGCCGGTCTTCGTGTGCTTGATACGCGAGCCTTCGATGCCGATGCGCTCGACGAGCCCCTTCGCAAGGACCTCTTCGCCATCCATTTCGATGAGCTGATACTTCAAAGACGAGCTGCCGCAATTGAGAACAAGAATTTTCATTAGAACCGGATTGCCTCCCTTAATCTGATTGTACCGCCGCTTTGTGGTATCCTAGTGCACAGTAAAGGACGGTGAACCTCTATGCTATACCCCGTAGCCGGGATCGTTGCCGAATATAACCCGCTCCACCGCGGACACCTGCATCACATAAAAAAAACCCGCGAGCTCTGCGCCGCCGAAGCCGTCATCGCCGTGCTCTCCTCAAACTTCGTCCAGCGCGGCGAGCCGGCCCTGCTCGATAAATGGACAAGGGCGGAAATGGCCCTCCGCTGCGGCATAGACCTCGTCGTCGAGCTGCCCGTGATATTCTCCGCGCACAACGCCGGAGTATTCGCGAACGCCGCCGTAGACATACTTGCCGCAGCCGGCGTCGTGACGCATCTTTCCTTTGGCGCGGAAAACCCTGACTGCCTTGCGGACAGTATTATTGATATCTTACTAGAAGAACCCGAACCTTTCAAGCTATCTTTGAAAAAATATTTAACGGCGGGCTTTTCATACGTCGAGGCGCGCGCGCGCGCGGCGGAAGAGATGCTTCCCGGGAGCGCCGCGCTGCTTTCCGGAAGCAACAACACGCTCGCGCTCTCCTACATGATGAGGATAAAAAAGAAAAACTACTCCCTGCGCCCGGTGCCGGTCAAACGCCTCGGCTCGGCCTACAACTGCACGGAGCTCGAAGAGCTCCCCAGCGCCTCGGCGATACGCGCGGCGCTGCGAAAGGGGAAAAAAAGCGAGGCGCTCCTTCATATGCCGGCGGCGGCGGCGGAAATACTAGAGGGAGCCATAGGCGCGAGGCGTGCCTGCGTCAGCCACGACGCCTTCTGGAAGCTGCTGCGGGCCGTGCTCCTGCGCACAAAAGCGGAAGAGCTGGCAAACTGCGCGGAAATAGGCGAGGGCGTCGAATACAGGATGCGCGAGGCGGCCCGTGAAGCGAAAAGCTTTGAAGAATGGACCGACGCCTGCACCTCGAAACGCTACCCCGCCGCACGCCTCCGCCGCTCGGCGGTCCACGCCGTGCTGGGGCTGGACCATTGGACGAACCGCGCGGCCCAGCGCCTTGGCCCTCCATACCTCCGCGTACTCGGCATGAACGAAAAGGGGCGCGAACTGCTGCGCGAAATGAGAAAAAAGGCCGCGCTGCCCGCGGCAGCGACATACGGCAGGGCGGCGCGGCTGTCGCCATACGCCGCAAAGGCCGCGCGTTACGAGGCGCTGGCCTGCGAGCTGTGGGAGGAGCTGATCCCCAACGGCGTCTACGGCGAAGAACACAAAAGACGCATAGTCATTGTCTGAGGATAGATGGCTTTTGGGATAATAGTAAGATACTGAGCCTCGGCCGACGCCAGCGCGGCGTTTACCGAAGCTCTTTTTTTATTTCATTACCTTTTCCAGCAGTGTCTGATAGCTGTCTGCCACATCATAAACCACATTGCCGCCGCTAATCGCCTTAAAATGTTCTCTTGCGCAGTGAATTTTCAACTCCTCAATCAGGCGGAGCTGCATAGAGGACATCGATCCTTTCGTCTCGGCCACAAAATAGATATGCTTTATCTTCCCTTCATGGAAAGCGATTGCCCAGTCAGGATTATAGCGCCCAACCGGCGTTGAAATGTAAAAACCATCCGGCAGTTTCACATACACAGCAACGTCGCTGCCGTTATCCAGCTCCTCCGCGAAAGTCCGCTCGTTTGCGGAATCATATATGAGGTGATCATACAGATGCTTTCGTGCCTTCATGGCGTTCTCACCCAGCCGCCCCTTGATAGTCGGCTCTGTGAAGATGCTGGCGTCATATTGTTCGTTCAGGACATTATATGTGATGTGCTGGATGATGACGGTTGCCTTTTCGTCGTTTATCAAAGCAGCCGCCTTGATGATAAACTCTTCCGGGTTATCTTTAAACTGATCGAAGACCGCTTTTTCAATACCGGTAACGATTTCGACGACAGTCTTTCTTGTCAGCCCTGTTACCTCGACCAGTTTGCCAATCAGGTCATATTTCACGCCGCTGCCTGCGTGAATGCCTCTGACCGCGTCGTATAGGGAGGATTGGGAGTTGGAAAAAGCCTCGCTGTTAAGCAGCGCCTCCTTAGACTTTATCTCTTCCATAGAGCCTGTTTCGACCTTAAAAAAAATCTTGGCTACGCGCAGATTCCGGTTGAGAGAATCAATTGACTTCCGCACCAGTTCGCCGGTATCAAAGTCAACGGCATAGACGGACTTGGGGCAGATGCGCTTCCAGAGCTCCTGGAATTCCGGTTTTGCCATTTTGTCTGGATCAACTTGCAGCTCAATATTTTTGTCGCGGGCATTCTCGGGCTGCATCGCGCGGCTGTCATAAATGGAATCAATAATTCTGATGACCGACTCAGCACAATTTACAACTTCATCAGCAATCCTGATCTCGCCGTTCGCCTTGTCCGCGTAATATTTATCGGTCAGCACGCCCTTCTTATCAACATAGCCGTTGGCAACCATGTCAAAGTAAATAGCTTGAGCAGTCTCGCCGTCGACGATCTGTTCGTTGCCGTTCGCGTCAGTGATGACCCTGCCTTTGAAAAGCTCGGCCGTAACGGCTTTAGGACGATCTGCAACAGCGTCGGCAAGCTCGGATTGCAAGCCCTTTGCAAAGCTGTCATAGCTTTCACTGGCAATGACGGTTAGTACGTTGACATTGTGAACGTCTCCGCCCAGAACATTCGCGTCCATACGCTCGCCGTCCTGATTGACGCACAGGCGAAGACCGCGCCCAACTTCCTGCCGTTTGCGGACGTCGCTGCCGCTCTGCTTGAGCGTGCATATTTGGAAGACATTCGGATTATCCCAACCCTCGCGCAGCGCGGAATGAGAGAAAATAAAGCGCACAGGAGACTTATTGGGGTCACGATCAAGCAAAAGCTCCTTATTCTTCATAATCAGGTCGTATGCGTCAATATCGTCGGAGGTGCGCTGCGTTTTGTCGGAGAGCTTACTGTCGGTCATCTTGCCCTTTTTATCCATTGAGAAGTAACCGGCGTGTGTCGTGCCGGCGCTGAAGGATCGCAGATACTTGATGTATTCTTCGTCGCCGAAGACACACTGCAAATGGCAGACAACGTCATTGTATTCCTCTTCAAACATATCGGCATAAACACCGTTATAGGGCTGTCCGGCGGTGTCATATTGCTTGTACCTGGCAACTTCGTCGATAAAGAACAGAGACAACACCTTAATGCCCTTATAAAAGAGCTGGCGTTCTCTCTCAATATGAGAGAGAATCGTTTCGCGGATCTGAATGCGGCGGAGCTGCTCCTCGCTGACCTTACCGATGACATCACCGGCATATATTTTTATGCCGTTCAAAAACTCAACGGAGTTGTCCCTTCCGTCAATGAATTTCACAACATATCCGTCCTTATATTCCTCCATGCCATTTGAATTGTCATAGAGATTAAAACCAAGGCCGACGGTGGCAGTCTTCTTTCGGATGCCTTTTACTCCCTTAAAGTCAAATTGAATGGCAGCCGTAGGATCAGCTTTTGAGAGATTGACACTCTCAAGATAAACATAGCCATCGGCGGCGCTGTTGCCGGATTCCGTGATCCCTTTGACAGATATTTTTTTGACCAATCGTTTGTTATATGCCTCCATTGCATCTAACCGGTAAACCATATTATAGATACTGTCTAACTTATGGGTAGCCGAATAACGCAGCGTAATCAATGGATTAAACTCTTTCAGGCGCTCCTTAGTATGCTTGCCCTCGACAGACTGCGGCTCATCGATAATCAATATAGGGTTTGTCTTGGCGATAATATCAATCGGACGCCGGGAGCGAAACTCATCCAGCTTCATGTAAATGCGCCGCGCATCTTTGCCCTTTGCATTAAACGCCTGAGAATTGATAATCATAACGTTGATAGAGCTGTCGGAGGCAAAACGGTCGATCTCGGTGAGCTGCGCGGAGTTGTAGATAAAGAAGCGGATCTTCCTGCCGTATTCCTCGGCAAAGTGATCCCGCGTCATCTGAAAAGATTTATATACACCCTCGCGGATAGCGACGCTCGGCACAACGATGATGAATTTACTCCAACCGTAGTGCTTATTCAGCTCGTACATGGTCTTGATGTAGGTATAGGTTTTCCCAACACCCGTCTCCATCTCTATGGTCAGATTATAGCGTCCTTCAAGCTTTGAGGACGGGGCTATCTGGTTTGCTCTCTGTATCTTGTTCAGATGTTCTAAAATCACGCGGTCGGATAGCTCCGGCACAATACCTTCATTGCGCCAGCCGGTAAAATCATCTTTTTCGGTCAAAGACTTCTGATAGTGACCGATGCCACTGTCCATCATATAAGTCGGCGTAAGATACGGCTGGCCGGCGAAAACATCCACTACAGCCTTTGCCGCGTCGGCTTGGAATTTCTGATGCTTAAATTGCAGCTTCATGATTCCAGCTCCTTCTCTATTTCCTCTACCGTTGGCAAACTGCTTTTCAGCTCGTCAGGAAGCTCTCTCTTTATCTTTTCGCTCCAATCCGCAACACCGATAGGATTTTGGTATCCTTCAAGCGAATATTCCACGACGGTTTTATTTTTCTCCTTGACCAGCAGCAAGCCGATGGCCGGCTTATCGTCAGGGCGGCGCAGGATCTTGTTCACAATATTCTGGTACATATTCAGCTGGCTGATGAATCCCGGATTAAATTTGCATGCCTTAAGCTCTATTACCACATAGCAGCGCAAAACCAGATGATAGAACAAAAGATCTATATAAAAATCATCTCCGCCTACTTCCAGGTGAACCTGCCTTCCGACAAAAGCGAAGCCCTGCCCAAGCTCCAGTAGAAAATCTCTGATATGCTCCGTCAATCTTCTTTCAATCTCGACCTCCCGCCGCGGGATATCCGTCCCTAAAAAATCAAACAAATATGGATCCTTAAAAATATGATTTGCCATGTCAGACTCGGCCGGCGGCAGAGAAATCTGAAAATCATTGACGCTTTTACCCAATCTTTCCATAGAGCGGTTTTCAATTTGCAGCGACAAAACGGCGCTGCTCCATCCATATTCCATGCATTTCTGAGCATACAGCGTGCGCGTCTTGATATCTTTTATTTTTTCCAAAAGAATGATATTGCTTCGCCACGGAATTTGTGCAACGACCTGTTGCACAAATTCATAATCCGTCCAGCTCTCGGCAAACTTGCGCATATATTTGATATTCCGGGCGGAAAAGCCTTTCATCTCCGGAAAACCGTCCTGTAAATCCTTTGAAATCCTATCTATAATTTTTGCGCCCCAGCCCTCTTCCGCCTGCTTTTCCATAATCAAACTGCCTATTTTCCAATAGAGGCAATTCATCTCGACATTCGCGTGCAGGATCACCGTGAGCCGCTTCCGCCTGATCTCCCGTTTTAGGTTTTGGATAAAATCAGGAAACGAAACCGGCATTTCAAAAAGAGATGGAGCAATAGGCAAAATGACTTCTGGGACTTCCCTTCCCATTCTTTTTCTCTCTTCCATCGCCCGCCCTCCTTAAAGTACCTTCACGCGCTTATTGATATTGTCCGCGCTCTCCGGCATATAGAGCTTGAATATCTCAAAGAGGTTGATTTTAGCTGGACTGCTTGGAAAGCTGCTGTCGCGAAACACTGCGCGGAGGGGTTTGCGTCCTGCGATCTCCCTGACAACGGATTCCGGGATATCATCGTCAAAGCAGGCAATCAAATCGCCGCCGTTATAAGTATGCACCGTACAGCCCTCGATCTGTTCGGAGGTATATGGCAGCGAGAGCGGCAAGCCCCAATCAAGCAAACAGCCGAAGAGAAGGTCAAGGCCGGTGCGGTCGTCCTTGATGTTGGATTCCATGCCGCGAAGCAGGCTCTGATTTGTCTCCGCGGGCGTGTAATATACGTCTTTCATATTTGAATCGTCCACTTTGAAGACACGAAAGCCGATATCGAGAGAGGCCGTAATCAGCGGGCTTTCTTTTTTGATTTTCGCTCCGGCGCGGCGGATGCGCTCCTTGCCGATTTCGCAGATGTTCTCGTAACCGGCTTTATAGGCTTCGCTCCTTTCGTCGCAAGCTTCGGGAAGCTGTACCATGATAAATTTGCGCTTCCCGCCGTCTTCGGCGTTGAGCTGCATAACGGCGTGGGCGGTTGTGGCGGAGCCGGAGAAGAAGTCGAGGATAATGTCGCTGTTCTCCGTCGCAATCTCAACAAGATGATAAATAAGTTTCGATGGTTTGGGGTGAGAAAATAGTTTTCCCCGACCAAACAGTTCCCTAATTTCTGTTGTTGCGTCTTCATTCATTCCATGTTTATCCCACCATGATTCAGCCCGAATTTTTCCTTTTAATCTTTCTGATGCGAATACTTTTTGTACTGGCCGGGTGGTTCCTGTTTTTCCAAAGATTATACGGCCATCTTTAATACGCCGTTGAATTTCTTCTGCATTAAAAACCCAATATCGACCTTCTGGTGGAAAAAATGTTTCTCCGCTTACAGGATTTGTAATTGCAAAATACGGCCCCTTATGATTTGCAGATAAATCCATAGTTGTCCACGCGCCCCGTGGGTCATTATCTGGGTTTGAATATGTTTTTACAATATGTTCTTCTGTGACTTTATATCCAATATCCCCAACATCTTCAATGGCCTTAGCATAAGCCACAATGTAATCATGCACAGGAGGAATAATTCCCATGTTATTGCCATTCGTCTTTTTT
>CAKSWL010000014.1 GCA_934511335.1 uncultured Cloacibacillus sp.
CGCAACGCTTTTATTTCGGCCGCTAAAGAAATGAATGAGTGCCTGTACCGCAGTTCGTACTCACCCATCATTTACGAATCAAAAGACTGCGCCGCAGGGCTTTTTGATGAAAACGCAGACGCTCTCGGCCTGTCCGTCGGCGTACCTATGTTCCTCGGAAACCTTGAGGTAACCATCAGGTCGACTACGGAATATATCGGCGGCATAGAGAACTACAACGAAGGCGATGTCTACATCCTGAATGACAGCTACATGACGGGGGCTCACCTCAACGACATGACCTTCCTTTCCCCGATATTCTACGAGGGCAAGCTTTGTGGCTTCACGGCAAACCGGGCGCACTGGCTGGACGTCGGTTCAAAAGACCCCGGTTATCCGCTTGACTCAACCGAAATTTTCCAAGAAGGGCTCCGTATCCCGCCGATGAAGATTATGGATCGCGGCGTACTGCAAAAGGACCTCGCGGATATGATATGCCGCAACACACGCTTCTACCGCTCGGCTATGGGCGATATGAACGCTCAGATAGCGGCTTGCAAAACCGGTGAGAAGCGCTTCATCGAGATAGTCAAACGCTTTGGTTACGATACAGTACGCGACAGCATCCATGACATTTTCCTCCAATCGGAGATAATGGAAAAAGACGTCGTCAGCTCCTTCAAAAACGGCGTTTATCACGCTTCCGGCTACCTCGACAACGACGGCACGGTCATGGAACCGATATTTGTCAACATGACCATCACGATAGAGGACGGTGAAATGACGGTAGACCTCGATGGCTCATCCCCATCGGCAAAAGGCTCGACAAACTGCGGTTTCGCACAGACGATCTCGGCAACCCGTATGGCCTACAAAATGATAGTGTCGCCAGACGCACCCGTTAACGGCGGCTGCTTCCGCCACCTCAAAATAAAAGCTCCGAAGAAATCAATTTTCACCGCAGAAGAACCCTCCGCATGTGCATGGTATTTCTCATCGCTGGGTCTGCTTATCGATCTTATGCCCAAAGCGCTCGAAGACATCTGCCCCGACCGCGTCAGCGCGGCGCACTACGGCGATTCTATGGTCATTTACCTGTCGGGATACGACCAAAGGTACGATCATAACTACCTTTACGTCGAAGCAACGGTCGGAGGGTGGGGCGCTTGCGAAACAGAGGACGGTTCCGATGCCCTCATCAACGTTGCCAATGGCGCTTACAAAAACATCCCCGTAGAGGTATTCGAGAACAATTATCCAGTCCGCATCAATAGTTTCAGGCTGCGGAACGATTCAGGCGGCCCGGGCCGCAACCGCGGCGGTCTTGGGATCGTCAAGGAATATGAGGCTCTCTACGACGACACATTCCTCTATCTCTGGTTCGAGCGTTCCGTCACCCCCGCCTGGGGTATCAAGGGAGGCAAAGACGGCGCAAAACCCAACGTAGTCGTCCGCAGCGGCGATAATGTAAAAGAGATGCTGAAGGTCAACGCCTATTCGATGACAAAGGGAACTGTAGTGACTATCTATACAGGCGGCGGCGGCGGGTTCGGCAATCCATTTGAGAGAGACCCTCAGAAGGTCCGTGAGGACTGCCTGCAGGAATACGTCAGCAAAGAAGAGGCCCGGACCGCATACGGCGTTGTGCTTGACGAATTAGGAGAAATCGACAAAAACGCTACAGAAAAGCTTAGAAGCACTTTAGCCTAACCTTTAAAAAAGAGCGTCGGGATATCCCGCGCTCTTTTTCTCTTCTTTTATTTGCAGCTGCCGCATGTCAACAGGCCACACCTCCGTGCAATTTAAAAATTTAACCAGAGGGGAGCGGATCCACATGTCAACAGAAAATAACAATGCCGTCAACAACGAAGCGGGCATCCTCCCGATACCCCACAAACAAAGGGAATCGTGGGTCAACGCCGCGATCGTCTGGGCTGGATGCGAGTTCGCCATCAGCGTTATTATGACAGGCAGCGGCATAATCGCAAATTTCAGCCTGAAACAGTTTGTGTTCATATCTCTTTTTGGTTTGTTGGGGATAACATGGGTCTTCGATAGCATCAACTGCCATCTTGGAGCACTCACCGGCCGTTCGTCAACGGTAATCACGCGCTCGTCTTTTGGATCTTTACAGTCAAAATATGTCATTTCTTTAATAATAATGCTCAATTTGATCGGCTGGTGGGCCATTCAGACATCAATAACGGGCAACGCGCTCTGCACGATGTTTAATATAGACTACACATCACATAAGGGCATGTGGGCCATAATGACAATTGTCGCCGGCATTCTTTTTGCCCTGCCGCCTATTTTCGGCTATTCTTCCGTGAAGTGGGTAGACTATGTGGCCGTCCCGGGAGGCGTCTTGCTCTGCGTAGCCGGTTTTTATCTGTCAATTAAGGGCGTAGGCCTCGATTCCCTGCTAAATTTCCAGCCTGAACAGAAAATGCTGGCGACAGAGGCGATAAGCCTCATTGTCGGGGCAAATGTTTCTCAGATGGTTATAATGGCCGATTATACACGCTTCTGCAAGCCAACAATCAAAAACGCCGCGATGGTCCCTGGCGGCGTCGTTATCGTCGGGTTCAGGCGGTTTATGATGGGGGCGAGCATGGGGGTGGGAAAAGGAACCTTTGACATTGTCGCCATTATGAAAGGGCTCGGTTTCGGATGGTGGGGGTTTTTAATTCTGTGGCTTGCACAGTGGACGTCTCAGCTTGTATGTGTCTATTCTATGGGACTTTGTCTGAGCAACATGTTCGACGCAAAAAATGATTTCCAACGTAAGGCATATACCACTATCGGATCGGTTATCGCCCTGATCATAGCGCTTTTGGGCATTCTTGATCATTTCATGGATTTTCTGTTTTTAACAGGACTGATGTTCCCCGCCGTCGGCGCGATAATGGCCACGGATTTTTTCCTTATTTCTGGAAAGGTATGGCGCGATAGGCTGACATGGAACTGGTTGGCGACGATGGCTATGGCAGCGGGAATCGCCGTGGGCTATTATACCCAGTACATCCACCCATGGGGCGTACCAGCTATCCAAAGCTATTTTGTCGCCGCCGCCCTGTATTATATCTTGACGTACGCAAAGGCGAAATATCACCCCGACGACTATTCCCCTGCCCTTAAATAAGCTGCGAATTTTTTAAAATTTATAGAGAACGCCGAAGGAGGTAATCATCAACTATGAAGAAATTTTCAGCGATATCTTTACTGGTTTTGGCTACGGCTCTTTTGACTCCGGCTCTTTCATCGGCAAACCCCTTCATGGACGTTCCCGAAGGACATTGGGCCTATGACGCAATATGCCTTTTGAATTCTCGCGGGATACTGTCCGGCCGCCCTGAAGGCGCGTTTGGAGGAGCCCTCCCTGCAACACGTTATGAGATGGCCTCTGCGGTAGCCCGTATGCTGACATCCGTGAATATCGAAAAAGCCGGAAAACAGGAACATGAGCTTCTCAAAAAACTTGTGTTGGAGTTCAAAGACGAGCTTGACGCTCTCGGTGTGAGAACCGATAAAATCGACAGGAGGGTCGCCGTCCTCGAAGATGGGCTCGGCGGCTGGAAAATACGCGGCACATTCAGCTTTGACGCAAAGTTCTCAAGCAGCGACAGCGGCAAAAATTATTTCAATTCCGTTTTCTCGAACGGCAACGACATCGAATTCACGAAAAACATGTTCTATCTTTATCTGACAAAACAGATAGACGAAAAGACCTACTTCTTCGCCGAGTACCGTACCGGTTCTAATTCTACCGGCGGAGACGGACGCGGGGATCAACAGCATATGCTGTGGTCATATCTCTACGTGGACACGATGCTGCCGTATGACACCAGCCTACGTTTCGGACGATTTCTCGTCGATTTCGAAGGAGCATACGGTTTATTCGGCGACAACGACGCTCTCTTCGGCGACTACAGGACAGATGGTTTCAGATTGTCAAAGCGCTGGGGAAGCTTCGGCGTTACCGCCATTATCGGGCGTAATGACGGCTATTTCATGGAATATCTATTAGGCGGACTGGATACGGGATCTCTGATGAACTACGTGCTTGATTTAAACTGGCAGCCGAACGAAAAATTCATGATCGGAGCCACCGGCTACCGATTCGACGCCGATTCGCCGTCAAAGGACGGATTGCCGCTGAACGGCGACTACGATGTAAATGTATATGGAATCTACGCCAATTTCAAATTCACCCCGCAGGTAGAACTCAAGGGAATATATTATTTCCAAGAGCTTGGGCGCGACGTTCCCGCGCCGTCGTTTGCCTCCACCGGAGCTTTAGCCGGCAATACTGAGGATAGCCCCACGGCATGGAAAACCATCCTAGAAATCAAACAAGATCTCCTCAAATTCACGGGGCTTTGGATCGAGCATGCACGGCAGGACAATACGTTTCTGGGACTGAATAATCGTTATTCGATCGGAGGGGGCGCCGGCAACTAT
The DNA here is from genome assembly GCA_934511335.1 of uncultured Cloacibacillus sp. Lineage (GTDB taxonomy): Bacteria > Synergistota > Synergistia > Synergistales > Synergistaceae > Cloacibacillus. Next base: position 4,441 of record CAKSWL010000014.1, read on the forward strand.
GATTTCGTAGGACGCAACATGGAGTACGCCGATCCGTGCGGCACCTCGAAGTGGTGGTTTGTAAAAGCTTATCAAAACTGGAACGAAAAATGGAGCAGTTTTATCCGCTTCGTTAACGTCGATTTCGATACGAGCTGGCTTGACAACGCGACAGAATGGGGCATCGGTGTCGCATACCAGTACACTCCGGCCATTCGATTCGAACTCGTCTATGATCGGATCGATCACGGCGACAATGCGGGGGGCGCTGCGTGGGGCAAAGAATCTGTAATACGCCTTCGCACGGACGTAAATTTCTGATTTCTGATTCAATAATAATGAGGATATAAAAGAAAAAAGCGGAGGTTTTGTTTTTCCGCTTTCTTCCGTTTTTCAATTACAGCCCCAGCAGTCTGGCGGCGTTCTCCCCGAGGATCATCTTCTTTTCCTCTTCGCCGATGTCGAGGCTTTTGATCAGTCCGATCTCCGCCGAGGGCAGGTGCCACGGATAGTCGCTGCCGAAGAGGACGCGCTCCGCGCCGTGGCGGCGGATGATGTCGCGGAACATCCCTTTATCGAGCCAGGGGTCGGCGGTATAGGCCGTATCGAAGTATAGGTCGTGTTTGCCCGCGAGGCGGTCGAAGACGTCGCGCGCGAGGCGCAGCCCGCCCATATGCGCGGCGACAAGTTTGAGGCCGGGAAAGTTTTTCACGACGTTGAGCGTCATTTCGACCGAGGCGCGCATCTCGTCTCTGTACGTCGCGTCCCAGCCGGCGTGAAAGACGACGACGAGGTTGAGCGCGCGGGCGAGATCGTAAACGGGAAAGAGTCTTTTGTCGTCAAAATCGATACGCTGCAGCGGCGGGTGCAGTTTTATGCCCCTAAGCCCCTCGTCCGAGACCTTCCAGACATATTCAAGGGCGTATTCCGAGCCGGGCATCACGGAACCGAAGGATATCAGCCTCTCCGAATCGATCTCCTTTGCAAAAGAGAGGACGTGTTCATGTTGGGTCTCCTTCGTCACAATATTGAGCACGACGCTTTTGTCAACGCCGCACTCGTCCATCGTTTCGATAAGCGATTCCACGATCGCCGGAGCGCAGCAGGGAACGGCGCACTGTCTCTGGAGCCTGTCCATCGCCGCGCCGGCGATCTTATGAGGAAAAACGTGAGTATGAAAATCTATAATCATAGAAAAACTATATCACGATTTTTTATTTTTCGGCACGGGCAAAATTGATTTCACCGCGCGGCGGCCGGCTCTTTTGCGGAATTTTTGCCGTACTGTTGTAATATTGGCGCTGAAATGTCAGAATATATGGTCAAAGAGGCAACAGGGAGGAATCGGTTTGCAGATTTTAGCCGCGTTATTGCTTGACGCTCTTTTCGGGGATCCCAAATGGCCGCCGCACCCGGTGACTTTGGTCGGACGGCTGATAACTTTTTATGAAAAATTCTTCTATTCGCCGACGGACGGCAGGCGTCGCGGCATCGTCTTCTGCGCCGCCGTCCTCGCCACCGCAGCGGCCGCCGTAACGGCGGGCATGACGATCGCAGGGCTGTTCGGCGTGTGGGCGCAGAGGGCCTTCAGCATTTATCTGCTCTACGCGGCGCTCGCCCTCAAATCTCTCAAGGACGAATCGCTGCCCGTGGCCCGCGCGCTTGCCGACGGCGACCTCGAACGCGCGCGCCGGCAGGTGGGGCGCATCGTAGGACGCGACACGGAGCGGCTTGACGCGGCGGACGTCACGCGCGCGGCGGTCGAGACTATCGCCGAGAGCTATATCGACGGCGTCGTCTCCGTACTTTTTTGGATGACGATCGGCGCCTTCTTCGGCCATGCGGCGATTTTCGCCTGGCTCTTTAAAGCGGCCTCCACGATGGATTCCATGGTAGGCTACGACGACGAGCGTTATCGCGATTTCGGCTGGGCGGCGGCGAAGCTGGACGACGCGCTGAACTTTATCCCCGCGCGGCTTGGCGCGGTGATCGCCGTCGGCGCGGGAGCGCTGGCCAATATGGATTACCGCCGCGCCTGGCGGATATTCCTGCGCGACCGGCTGAATCACAAGAGCCCGAACAGCGCTCACGGCGAAAGCGTTTTCGCGGGGCTGCTCGGCATCCGCCTCGGCGGCGGCGCTTTTTACGGCGGCGAGTGGGAGGCCCGCCCCGCGCTCGGCGACGACCTGCGCGAGCCGGAGCCGGACGACATCCTGCGGGCCCATTATATTTTAAATATCTCGGCGGCGCTTTGCGCCGTGCTGATTTTCCCCTTTGCGAGGCGCGGCTTCTGATGGAGTTTCGGCTGCACGGGGCGAATCCCGAAAAATTGTACGAGCTTTTCGGCGTGCCGATGCCGGAGCGGATATACGATTTCAGCACCAATACAAACGCCGTAGCTCAGCGCGAAGGCTTCGTCCCCGACCTGCGCGCGGCGATCGAGGACTATCCTGACGACGAGTGCCGCGCGCTGCGCGCGGCGATCTCGGAGATGACGGGAGCCTTGCCGGAAAATATTCTTGTAACTAGCGGCGCCAACGAGTCGATCTATCTCATCGCCTCTTACGAGGCGGCGCGGGAGAACCGCATCCTTCAGCCCGTCTACGGCGAGTATATGCGCGCGCTGAAAAGTTATGGCGCGGACCCTCACAGTATTTTCAGCCTCCGCGCCGCAAAAATTCCCCGCAAAGGCGCTCTCTGGCTTTGCAACCCCTGTAACCCTACAGGCGGTTTTATCCCCGACGCCGAACTCAACGGCTTTGCGTCGGCGCATCCGGAGACACTTTTTATCGTCGACGAAGCCTATCGTGATTTTATCTGGACCGACGAAGACTTGCTTCCCTTCACCCCGCTGCCGAACGTCATCCGGCTCCGTTCGCTGACAAAGACGTACAATCTCTGCGGCGCGCGTATCGGCTATATCCTTGCCGACGCGCGCACCGCGGAAAGGCTGAAAAGGCGGCAGCCTAGCTGGAGCGTCGGCGGCCTCGCGCAGCAGGCGGCGCTGTTTTTCCTCGCGGACGAGACACTGACGCGCCGCACGAAGGACTATTACGCGGCGGAGATGCCGCGGCTCATCTCCGCGGTGAACGAAGCCGGCTTTGCGGCGCTGCCCAGCTGCGTGAACTATTTTCTGAGCGCCGTCGACGACGACGAGCGGTTTATCCGTTTTCTGCTTGAGCGCGGCCTCGTCGTGCGCCACACGCGAAATTTTCCCGGGCTCGACGGGAAGTATGTGCGCATCGCGGCGCGAACGAGAGGTGAGAACGACCGGTTGATCGCCGTGATGAGGGATTACCGGTGAGGATATACCTAATCCGTCACGCGCAGTCGCTCGCGAATGCGGAAAAGGTTTGGACCGGACAGCGCGACATCCCGCTTTCGCCGCAGGGCGTCGCGGAACAGCGGGCGCTGTGCGCGCGGTTTTTTTATCCGCGGGCGGAGCTTTATTTTTCCTCGCCGCTTGCGCGCTGTACGCAGTCGCTTGAGTTGATCTACGGACGTGCGGCGGATTATCTCTCCTCGGAATTATCCGAATGCGCTCTCGGCATCCTTGAGGGACGTCACTATACAAATCTCGACAACGATCCCCAATACACGGCCTGGCTCGCGGAGCCGGACCGGCCGATAGAGGGCGGCGAGAGTTTCAACGGCTTCACGCGGCGCGCCTGCCGCGGCTTTGAAGGGCTGCTCGCCCGCTGCCGCGCGGCGGGGGCCTCCACCGCTGCCGGCACGATGCACGGTAATGTGATGCGCGCGGTGCTGCACCGCTTCGCGGCTCCTGAAATACCCCACAGCGAATGGCGGATACCGAACGGCGGCATGTATATTCTTGATTTCGCCGCGGAGGGACATCTCGTATCATGGCGCACCGCGCCGGATTTTCTCTTTGTATGACGCTGCAAAAATACCCTGGGGCAAGCAAAAAAATATCTGTACGCGCCGCGGCCTTCTGTTATAATTAACGGAAAATTAAATATTGTCTCTTGCTGCTAGGGAAACCGGTGCGGATTTTTTCCAATGCCGGTACGGCCCCGCCACTGTAGTTCGGACGAAGGCGCAAAGACGTCACTGGATTTTTTCCGGGAAGACGCGCACGGAGGATGAAGATAAGTCAGGAAACCTGCGGGGAGAGGTAAAAGGAGGGATCTGTTTGCGCGGGCAAGCGTCTTTAGAGTAGCTTGTACAACTCAGCACAAGTTGACAGGACGAAGACTCGAAGGATCGCCTTCGGGCCTTTATTTTTATTGGCCCAGAATGTTTCTGGATTGGTGTGATCGAAAGGATGGAAATATTTCTCATGAAATCGTTTGCAATAGCGCTCGCAATACTTACCCTGGTAATCTCCGGCACGGCCTTCGCCGCCGCCCCCAAGGATAAACCCGACAAGACGGGCATCCTGGTCGTCTCCTTCGGCACCTCGATGCCGGAGGCAAAGAAGGCGATCGACAATCTCGTCGATTCGACGAAGATGGCCTTCCCCGACACCGAAGTCCGCCTCGCCTATACCTCGAACATCATCCGCCGCAAGATCGCGAAGGAGCAGAACGTCAACATCCCGACTCCGACCTCCGCGCTCGCGCAGATGAACGACGAGGGCTTCACCCACGTCTACGTGATGCCGATGCACATCATCCCCGGCGAAGAGTATGACGATATCGCGGGCATCGTAAACGGCTTTGCCGCGGTAAAGGGAAAGTATGAGTTCAGGAAAATCATGCTCGGCCTCCCCTATCTATCTTCGCCCGCCGACTGCGACGTCATGGCCGACATCCTCATGAAGCGTTTCGCGAAAGACCTTGCGAAAAAGGGAACCGTGATCGTCCTTATGGGACACGGCACGCCGCATCATGCCGCGAACGCGATGTACAGCCAGCTCCAGCTCTCGCTTGATAAGAAGGCCCCTGGACGCTTTGCGATCGGCACCGTGGAGGCGGCCCCGATGATCGAAGACGTCGTCGCGCGCCTCAAGCACGACAAGGGCGTGAAGACGCTCGTTCTTTCGCCGCTGATGATCGTTGCGGGCGACCACGCGAACAACGACCTCTCAGACGAGGACGACCCCGAGTCATGGTACAGCCAGCTCAAGGCGGCGGGCTATAAGGATATCAGGACCTTCCTCGTCGGACTCGGCGAAGACGCGGATATGGCACGCGTCTACGTCTCCAAGATCAAGGATATGATGAAATAAGAGATGACCGGCGCGGCGGAACTTGCTGACCACAGGCGGCAGCTTTATCGGAGGCGTCTGCGTCTTGCGGCGCTGCTTTTTCTGTTTTTGCTCGCCGCCGCGCTCTGGCGGCTCGGCGCTGGCGAGTGGGATATTCCCGCCGCCCGCGTCGCGGCGCTTTTGAATCCCTTTTTAGACGAAGCCTCGCGCGCCTCGCCCGAGGCCCTCGTCGTCCGCGGCGTCCGCCTGCCGCGCTTTCTCGCCGCGGTGGGGACGGGCGGGCTGCTCGCCGTGGCGGGCGCGGTGCTGCAGGGACTGCTGACGAATCCGCTGGCCGAGCCCTATACGCTTGGGATCGCGGCGGGCGCGGCCTTTGGCGGCGCTCTCGGCTTCTTCTGCGGCTCCTTCGCGGTGACGCCGATGGCCTTCGCGGGGGCGATGGCCGCCCTCTGGCTCGTGGGCCTCATCGCTTCGCGCAGCGGCGGCGGCGCGGCCTATATCGTTCTTGCGGGCGTCATCACGAACGCGATCCTCTCCGCCGGCGTCACTTTCCTCAAGGCGATCGCAGACGACCGTCTCAGCGCCATCGTCCTCTGGCTCATGGGCAGCCTCTCGGGGGCCTCGCCGTTTTCCGCCGCAGCCGTTTGGGGGGCGGCCCTCATCCTCTTTATCCCCGCCTTTATCTACGCGCGCCAGATAGACGCCGTCTCCCTCTCCGAAGGGCAGGGAACGCTGCTCGGCATCGACGAGAAGAGACTGCGCGGGCTGCTGACGGCGGCCTCGTCGCTCGCCACCGCCGCCGCCGTCAGCTTCTTCGGCATCATCGGCTTCGTCGGCCTCGTCGTGCCGCATCTGATGCGCGCCTTCACGGGACCGGCGACGAGGCCGCTCCTTGTTTTCAGCTTCTTGGGCGGCGGTTTGCTGCTCGCGCTCGCCGACGGCGCGGCGCAGGCGCTCGGCGAGCTTCCCGTGGGCGTCATCACGGCGCTCATCGGCGGCCCTTTCTTCTGCTGGATACTGACGAGCAGGAGGCGCGGCGCGTGAATCTCTACACCTTCAGCGGATTATGCGCCGGCTACGGCGCGAAGCAGATCATCGACAACATCAGCGGCGAGATCAAGCGCGGCCGCATCACGGCGCTCATCGGGCCGAACGGCGGCGGCAAAAGCACGCTGCTGCGCACCATGGGAGGCCTCGGCCGCTATGGAGGCAGCCTGCGGCTCGGTGCGCGCGAGGTAAAAGATATCCCGCGCCGCGACTTCGGGCGCACAGTCGGCTTCCTTCCCCAGAGCATCGGCGTGAAGGCGGCCTTCACCGTCTACGAGGTCATCTCGCTCGGACGCCTTCCCTTTCACAGCGCGCTCGAGCCGATGCGGGCGCGGGACGACAAGATAATCCTTGAGAGCGCGGCACTCGCGGAGGTGGATCATCTGCTTCTCCGCACGGCGACGGAGTTATCGGGAGGCGAACGCCAGCGCGTGCTCTTCGCGATGACCCTCGCCCAGCAGCCGGAGCTATTTCTGCTTGACGAACCGACGTCGGCGCTCGACCCGAGCCATTCGCGGCGTATCTTCTCGCTGCTGCGGCGGCTCGCCTCGCAGGGCAGGAGCGTCGTCGCGGCGGCGCACGATCTGAACGGCGCGATCTCCTGCTGCGACGACTTTATCGCGCTCAGAGAGGGAAAGATCATCGCCAGCGGCCCCGTAGGGCTGCTCGACGAAAAAATCCTGCGGGAACTTTACGGAATAAAGTTTCGCCGCTACACATCGGAGGATGGCGACATCGCATGGCACCCAGAATAATTTTATCCGTCCTTATCCTGCTTTTATCTTCCCCGTTCCGATCGGAGGCGTCGGCGGCGCGCATAATTTCGCTTTACCCCGGCCACACGGACAATATCGTCGCGCTCGGCGGAGAAAAGAAGCTCGTCGCCATCTCGAAGAACGACGATGACGAGATGTTGCCGCGGCTGCCGCGGCTTTCTGCGAAGAGCGGCGCGGAGGAGATTTTGGCGCTCAAACCCGACCTCGTGCTGACGCGCGGCCTCGCGGAACGCCAGAACCCCCGGCTGCGCGGCGTGCTTGAACGCGCCGGCATCAAGGTAGTCTCGATAGAGCCGCCGCGGTGGGACGGCTTCGCCGCCTATCTGCGGGAGCTCGCCGCGCTCATCGGCGGCGACCCGGCAGCCGCGGAGGCGAAGCTGAAAAAGATACGCGGCGCGATCGCCGCGGAGGCGGCGATGAGATCAAAGGGCAAAACCCCCGCCGTTTTTGTGGAGGCGACGGCGAAAGAGCTGCACACCTGTTCTCCCGACTCATGGGCGGCACGGCTTATCGCGCTCGCGGGAGGCCGCAGCGCCGCCCCCGGCGCACAAGCGATCCGCAAAGGCAGCGCGATCGCCCCCTACGGCCTCGAGCGGATACTCAAGGCCGCCGCTGCTGGCGAAATAGATGTATATTTGGTACAGCAGGGCACGATGAACGCCGCCGATATGAGGTCGTTCGCGGCGCGCCCTTGGTATCCGGCGGTAAAAAATATCATAATTGCGGCTGTGCCGGAAAAAGAGCTGAGCCGCCCGTCGCTGCTCGGGCTTGAGGCCGGGGGCCGGCGGCTGATAAAAATATTCTACGGAGAGTGAAGACTTTGAAATTTACAGTTGTCGGCGTGGGGCCCGGAGATCCCGAGCTCGTCACGCTCAAGGCGTTAAGGATCATAAAAGAGGCGGACGTCGTGCTGACGCCCTATTCGCCCCGCGGGAAGTTCTCCGTCGCCGAGCAGATCGTGCGCGCAAATCTTCCGGAGATCAAGACGACCCCCATCACCTTTCCGATGCTCACCGACGCAAAGGAGCGCGAAAAATTCCTCTTAGGCGAGCTTGAGAGGATAGGCGCGGCGTGGCGCGGCACAAAGAGCGCCGTGCTGCCAGTCATCGGCGACTCGGCGCTTTATGCGACCGGCTCTTATCTCTTCGAGGCCTGGAAAAAACTCGTGCCGGAGCTGGAGCTGTCGCTCGTTCCCGGCATCTCGGCGCATCAGCTCGCGGCCTCGCGCATCGGCTCCTTCCTCGCGATGGGCGAGGATATCTTCTCCGTCGTCCCCTGCATCGACGACCGCGAGGGAATTGTGGCGGCGCTGCGCCGCGCCGATGCCGCGGCGCTCTACAAACCCTGCATTTTGAAGGAAGCTCTCGCTGCGGTCGTCGACGCGGCGGGGCCGTGGCGGCGCCTAGTACGCATCGACCGCGCGGGGCTCGCCGACGAAAAAATATACGAGGGGCGAGCGGCGCTTGAGCCCGCTGAGGAGTATCTTTCGATACTGCTGCTCTGGCGGAGCTAAGTGGACTGGCGCGGCCTGGTCGCGGGCGAGCTGCGGCTCACCTTCGACATCCTCTTCGGACTTCTGATCGGCTTTGCGATCTTAAGAAGCGGCCTCGCGGACAGGCTAATGCGGCGGCTTGTGCCGCATCTGCGAAAGGCGGGCATCGGCTCCGCGCTCGGGATGGCGCTGACGCTCTCCCTCGGCTCCGCGAAGGCGGGCGCGGCCTTTATCGCCTCGGCGCTGGAGGGCGGAAGGATCTCCGCACGCTCGGCTAAATGGGGAACGCTGCTGCTCTCCTTTCCCGCCTACCTGCACCGCTGGCCCTCGACGATGGTGATGGCGGCCTCAATGGCGGGGACCGCGGGGGCGATATTCGGCGCGATTTTGCTGCTGCGCAGCGCGGCGCGTTTCGTATTGATACTTTTCATCCTCCGGCGCGGCGGCGCGGCGGAGGAAACGGCGGCCGAGGCCGGCGCGGAAGGCTCCGCAACGACGATGCGTTTTAATAAAAAACTGCTCAGGACGCTGCCGACCGCCTGGTTCTTCTTCGCCGTCGCCTATCTGCTCGTACCGTGGGCCGAGAGCGCGATCAAGGACTGGCTGCTCGCGGGAACGATACTGCCGCTCGCGGCGCTTGCTGTGTCCGCCGCCTCTATCGCGCACGTCTCGGCGGCGCTCGCCATGGCGGGAGGCAGCCTCGCGGCGGGCGAGCTGACGATAGCGCAGGCGGTCTTCGCGCTGCTGCTCGGCAACAGCTTCGGCATCGTCACGCGGCTCTTCCGCGCGAACGCCGGCTACTATTTCGGCCTCTTCGGCAAGGATATGGCCAAGTGGCTTTTGTTTTGGAATTTTACGACGACCACGGGTTTTGCGGTACTGTCGATCGCGCTGGCGGCGCTGCCGCTGGTATTATAAAAATTTTGCGGATGAGGTGGACCGATATGAGGCCAAGCGAGATAGAACGGGCAAGTATGGACATTATCGCCTCCGAGATGGGGCCCTGGCTCGGCGCTCCCGAGGAGCTGCCGGTGGTAAAACGTGTGATACACACGACGGCGGACTTCGACTTCGCGGATAATATGCGCTTTTCGCCGGACGCCGTGAGGCTCGCGCGCGAGGCGCTGAAACATGGCGCTCCCGTCGTCACCGACACGAACATGGCGGCGGCGGGAATCAACAAAGCGGCCTGCGCGCGCTTCGGCGTCGAGGTCGTCTGCCGCATGGCCGACCCCGCGGTGCGCGAGGCGGCGGAGACGCGCGGCACGACGCGCGCCGTCGTGAGCATGGAAGAGGCCGCGAAGGCAACGCCGGGGGCCGTCTTCGCGATCGGCAACGCCCCCACGGCGCTGATACGCCTCTGCGAGCTGATCGACGCGGGACAATGCGCTCCCGCGCTCGTCATCGGCGTGCCGGTCGGTTTCGTCAACGTAGTTGAGTCGAAAGAACGCCTGATCGCCACTAAGGTCCCTTACATCGCCGCGGTGGGGCGCAAGGGCGGTTCGCCCGTCGCTTCCACGATCGTAAACGCGCTGCTCTATGGCATCGAATAGGGAACTTCGCGAAGGATATTCGACGGGAAGCTGCGCGGCGGCGGCGGCAAAGGCGGCGGCGATCCGCGCGCTCGGGGGGCCCTGCCCCGCAAGCGCTGAGATCACGACGCCGGAGGAGCGCCGACTGACGCTGCCTGTCATCGCCTGCGAAGACGGCGGCTGCGGCGTGATAAAAGATGCGGGCGACGACCCCGACTCTACGGACGGCATCCTGATCAAAGCCGCCGTGGATATCCTGCCGGAAGCGGGGGCGGTGAGCTTCTTCGCGGGAGAGGGCGTCGGCACGGTGACGCTGCCGGGGCTCAAGGTCCCCGTAGGCGAGCCGGCGATCAACCCCGTGCCGCGCGCGATGATCGAACGCGCGGTACGCGAAGTGATCGGTGCGCGCGGCGCGCGGGTGACCATCTCCGCACCGGCGGGGAAAGAGGTGGCGAAGCGCACCTTCAACCCGCGCCTCGGCATCGTCGGAGGCATCTCGATATTGGGCACTTCGGGGCGCGTGAAGCCGATGAACGAAGCCTCGCTGCTCGAATCGCTGACGCTCGAGCTCAACACCCATGCGGCGGAAGGGCGCAAGGCCGTAGCAGTCGCCTTCGCGGGAACGGGCGAAGAGGCGCTGCGCAAGGCCTACGGGATCAAGAACCGCGCCGTCGTACAATGCGGGAACTACATAGGCCATCTGCTGGACGAATCGGCGCGCCTCGGGCTGAGACGGCTGCTGATCGGCGGGCATCCAGGAAAGCTGCTCAAAGTCTCGGCTGGGAGCTTCAACACTCACAACCGCACCGGCGGCGGCGCGAAAGAGGCGCTCTGCGCGCAGGCGGCGATCGCGGGGGCCCCCGCGAACACGGTGAAGTCCCTCTATGAATGCCTGACCACCGAGGAGGCGATGTGCTTCGTACGTGAAGAGGGGCTGGATTTTTTATGGGAGAGGCTGGCGCGCATCACGAGCAAACGCTGTGAAGAGCGCGTCTTCGGCGATATAACGGCCGCCGTCGCCTTTATCGACAACAGCGGCAATATCCTTGGCGCGACAGACAACGCGCCGGCCTTTGCGGAGGAGATAAGAGATGGGAAATAGACTTTATGTGCTGGGAGCGGGCCCCGGAGACAGGGAAGAGGTCACGCCGGCGGTGAGCGCAGCGATCGCGGCCTGCCGCGCCGTCGCCTGCGCCGCGCGTCATCTCCACATCGCCGCGGGGCATCCGCGCGTCATTGAAATGAAGGACTTCAAAGAGACCTTCGCCCGCCTGCGAGAAGAGCTGAAGCTCGGCGACGCGGCGATCGTCGTCTCGGGAGACACGGGGATATTCAGCCTGCTGCCGCTGATAAAGAAAAACTTCGCCGGCGAGGAGATCGTCGTCCTTCCCGGCATCAGTTCGCTCCAGAGCCTCTGCGCCAAGGCGGGCGAGACCTGGCAGGAGGCGGTCATCCTTTCGGGCCACGGGCGCGAGATCGGCACGGCGAAGATCCTCGACGCCGCGGAGCACAACCACGCAGTTATCTTCTTCTGCGACGCGCAGAAAAACCCCGCCTGGCTCTGCGCCCTGCTTGAAAGAGCGGGGCTCGGCGCGGTCGATACGGTCATCGGCGAAAGACTCGGCGCCGGCGACGAGCGTGTGAGCCGCGGCGCGGCATACGAGTTCGCGCAGGGAAGCTTCGACGCGCTTTCGATCGTGCTGCTGATAAATGAGAATTACACAAAGCGCGCCCCTCTGCTGCCGGCGGACGCCGACTTCATCCGCGGCGGCGGCGTGCCGATGACGCACGAGGAGGTGCGCGCCGTGATCGCGGCGAAGCTGCGCCTCACGCCCGACTCCGTCGTCTGGGATATAGGCGCGGGCACCGGTTCGGTCTCTGTGGCGGCGGCGCAGCTCTGCCGCGAGCTATACGCCGTGGAGGTAAACTGCGAGGCGGCGGCGCTGGTCCGCGCGAACGCGGAAAAGTTCCGCCTGCATAACATCACGGTCCGCGAGGGTTCGGCGCTTGCGGTGATGGACGGCCTGCCGGATCCCGACGTCGTCTTCATCGGCGGCAGCGGCCCCGAGCTTCCCGCGATCCTGGAGCGGATCGCCTCCCGCGGCGCGGGGATCCGCGTCGTCGTCTCCGCCGTCT